>JAULXU010000188.1:0-2374 GCA_032118285.1 Ilumatobacteraceae bacterium | reverse complement strand
CCTCCACGGCGAGCCAGCCGAGCAGTTCCACCGCTGCCGCCACGGCACCGTCGGGTCGCGACAGTTGCTCGAGGGCGAGTCGCACCTCGCGGTCGCGTCGTACCCGTTCCATGTCACTGCCCGGTCGCCGGACCTGCATCTCGCGACGCACCGCCGCGGCGATCAGGGACCGGGCCTCGACGAACGGATCGGCTTCCGAGTCGTACACGGCGGCCCGCTCGATGATGGCCCCGGCCTCCTCGTCGGCCACGCGCAGTGCCGAGTGCACGTCGCCTTCCGCCGCGGCGAGGGCCGCGAATGCCTCGCGCTGGGGACCGTCGGGGAACAGTTGGCCGATGAGCCACGGGGCCATGGCGTCCCACTCGTGGATGAGGAGCGACAGCGCCACGAAGCCGGCGCCCTCCGGGGCGTGCTGCACGGGGGCCGCCACGGTCACCGGGGCACGACCGCCCCGCTCGGCGAGGCGGGTGAGTTCGGCCGAGGAGACTCCGGTGTGGCTCGCAACCTGACCCGCATAGAGAATGCGCACGTTCTGGTCCGGGTGTTCGTTGACGATCTCCATGGCCTTCGACGCCACGCGCGCCCGGGTCTCGGGCGAGCGCAGCGGATGGGCGTCATAGAGGCGCTTGAGGCGGAAACCGAGGAAGGGCATCGCGTCGTTCACCGCCCGTGCCAGTCCCTCGACGTCGCTGTCGGCCATCTCGCCCGGATCCTTGCCTCCCGGAAACTGGGCCACCGACACCGAGATGTCGTACTTCTTCTCCCATGCGTAGAACTTGTCGGCGGCTCCTTGTCCGGCCGCATCGGCGTCGAAAGCGAGCACGACGTTCCTGGCGTACCGGGTGAGCAGTTTGACGTGCTCCTCGGTGAGGGCGGTGCCGCACGTCGCGACTGCCGTCGTGATCCCCGAACGATGGAAGCCGATGACGTCGGTGTATCCCTCGCACACGATGACGCGGTCCTGCTTGACGATGTCCCCCTTCGCCCAGTTCAGACCATAGAGCGTGCGGGACTTGGCGTAGACCGTCGTCTCGGTGGAGTTTTTGTACTTGGCCGGATCCGTGCTCCCCGGAAGGACCCTCCCGCCGAAGGCGACGGCCCCGCCGTTCTCGTCGAAGATGGGGAACATCACCCGGGCACGGAACGAGTCCTGCAACCGTCCCGCCTTGTTGACGAAGCCGAGGCCCGCATCGGTGAGCATCTGGACCGGCGCGTCGAGGGCCCGACACAACATGTCCCAATCGTCCGGCGCCCACCCGAGCCGGAAGGTCCTGGCGACGTCCCCGGAGAGACCCCGCGAGCGCAGATAATCCCGGGCCGCGCGTCCATCGGGCGCGGCGAGCAGGCGGTCGTGGTACCAGTCCGCGGCCCGCGCGACGAGGGCGGCGATCTCCTTGCGGCGCTTGCGCTCCCCCGTGTCCGGACCCGAGGTGTAGCGCAGTTCTATGCCTGCCCGCGATGCCAGACGCTCGACCGCTCCCACGAAGTCGAGATGCTCGATCTGCTGGAGGAAGGTGAACACGTCGCCCTTGGCCCCGCAACCGAAGCACATGTAACGGCCCGTCTCGTCGTTGACGTGGAACGACGGGGTGCGCTCGGAATGGAACGGACACAGTCCCACCTGACTGCGACCCGTGCGGCGCAACTGGCAATGGGGCGACACCACGTCCGAGAGCGCGGCCGAGGCACGGACCTTGGCGATGTCCTCCTCGGCGATGGCCATGCGGCAATGCTAGTTGGGCGGTGGAGCGGGCTTTCCCTCCGGTCCGGCCTGAACGACGACCCTCAGCGGGTGTCGTTGCCGAGGACGCCGAGCACCGCCTGCGCCGCCGAGAGACGCGCGATGGGGATGCGGTACGGCGAGCAGCTCACGTAGTCCACCTTGGCGTCGTAGAAGAAGGCGATGGACTCCGGATCGCCCCCGTGCTCACCGCACACGCCGAGCTTGAGGTTCCTGCGGGTCGCACGACCGCGAGTCGCCGCCATGCGCACCAGTTCTCCCACGCCGCGCTGGTCGACCGTCTCGAACGGGTTGCGAGACAGCAGTCCCTTCTCCAGGTACAGCGGCATCATCCTGCTCTCCACATCGTCGCGACTGAAGCCGAACGTCATCTGGGTGAGGTCGTTCGTGCCGAAGGAGAAGAAATCGGCGGACTCGGCCAGTTCATCGGCGCGGAGCGCGGCTCGCGGGGTCTCCACCATTGTCCCGATGCTCACCTTCGCCCGCTTCTTCGTGGGGGAACCCTTGCGTGCACCGGGGAGGGGTGTGGAGGCCACGTCGTCGAGCACCTCCTGCACCCAGCTGCGCGCCAGGGCCAGTTCCTCGCGCGTCACGGTGAGCGGGATCATGATCTCCACGATCGGCTCCCCGCCC
>JAULXU010000187.1:0-2160 GCA_032118285.1 Ilumatobacteraceae bacterium | reverse complement strand
CACGCCGGAGTGCCCCGATACGCGGCGACCGAGAATGAACAGCGCCACTGCCCCGGCGACGGCAAGTCCCACGCCGAGCCAACGGTTCACAGCGGCACCGACCGCGGCCACCGCCAGGGCCGCAGCGGCAACGGCCACCACCCGTGACGCATCGGAAGTACCCGGGGTGCCCTCCGGTGATCGTGCACCGGCTGCCTCGCGCTCGGCCTCGGCGACGGACAGGTTCTGTTGCGCCTGTTGCCAAACTGCAAGCCGTTCGGTCAGGGTGTTGTCCTGCAAGGGATGTGCGACCATGTCGCGCAACAGGGACTCGGTGAGCCCGACCGAGTCGGCGATGCTCGTCACACCCGAACGTGCCTCCTGCAGCGATGCCTCGAGGCGCGACAGCTCGGATCGGCGGGTGGCGAGGTCGGCCGGCACAGCGGCACAGGTGCCGCGGTGTCTGGCCACCTCGGCGAGGACCCCCGGAGCCATGGTGACCTTTTCCGCGACGGCTGCATCGATTCCGAGCGCGGCGGTGGCGGCCGCAATGTCGGCGAGTGCGGTCTCCCGCTCCTCCTCGCGGTCCTTCAACTGGGTGAGCAGCGACTCCACCTCGGCGTGCCGGGTGACCCCCTGCTCCCATTCGGGGGGCACGGGCGGCGCAGTGGCCTCGCGCTCCAGAAGTGTCGCGAGAGCCTCTCTGCCCTCCCATGCGGCGAGAGCCGCGGCGATGTCTGCCTTGTCCTCGGTGAGATCCAGCATCTCCTGCTCGAGTCGGTCCACGTCAATCTCGACGCGGCCGATCTCGTCGTCCGTCGCGACGAGATTCCGCTCGGCCGTCCTCGCTTCTTCCATTGCCTGTGCGCTCTCCCGGCGCTTGCCGCTGGCATCTTTGGCGTGCGTCCTCGCATTGTCTCTTCCGTTGGCCGAGATGACGAACTTCTGTGCACGCTCCCGCAGCAGATCGAGAACCCTGGCGGGCGAGACCCTCGTGCCGGCGCCGGCCGCCAGCGATTCGAGGAGGTCCTTGATGTCGATGTCCTGTTCACGATCGGTGAGGCGGTGGCGCATGGTGTATTCGTCGTAGGAATTCAAGGACGTCTTGGCCACCCACGCCTGCTGCGATACCGCCGCGGCCCCGAGGGAGATCTGCGGGTCGGGATCGAGAGCGATCGGACGCCGTCCATGGGTCGTGCCACGAACACCAACCGTGCGAACAACGGAGAAATCCACGCCGGCGAGGACCCCCACCACCGATCCCCCGATCCAGTCGACATCTGCCGCCGGAGCCAAACCGTCGTTGATCCATCGATTCAGGTCCGCCTCGCGGCCGGATCGACCGGTCAGCACGATCGCTAAAAGATCGGCCAGTGTGGATTTTCCCGACTCGTTGCGACCGTGCACCACGATGAAATCGTGGTCCGCGAGTTCGACTGTTCGCTTTTTCAGGCGACCGAACGGGTTGCCCGTGGCGGACCGGATCGTCAGACGTGTCATCGGGTCCCCGCATCCTCGAGCGCATCGACCAAGGCGCTTTCCACCATCGACCGGAACCTGGCGACGTCGGCGACACGGACACTCTGGCGGTACATCTGGCCCACCAGAGCGGGGGCAATCTCGGCGACCTCGTCGTCGGTCATGGCGTCGAGGCGCCGGAGGCTGACGGCGAGGAGGGTCTCGCCCTCACGGGCCTTCGACATGTCGATGTCGGGCCGGGTGTCCACCGCAACTCCGGCGACCAGGGTGTGACCGAGATCGTCGCGCCAGGTGTCCATGACGTCTCTCATGAAGGTTCCGGAAGAGACGGCGTCCCGGAGTTCGCCGTGCAGTTGCGTGCGTCCGATGAGGCGCGCCCGTACCACGACGCGCCGGCCGTCGGCGCGGCCAACCTCCGTGAGGATGTCGTCCACCATCGCCTGCTGCACCGCGGGGAATCCCTCGCTGTCCGAGATATCAACCTCGACCGTCACGAATCTCACGGTGTCGCACGGATGGAACTCGGGCTCTCCCACACCGGTCTCGGTGATCGGCACCAACAGTGCGCCTTTCGGGTGGCACTCGGCGGGCTTGAAGTTGCGCCCCTGCAGGTTGCCCGGATACGCCCACCACCTTCCGGGAGCAAGTTGGTTCACGGAGCGCAGGTGGATGTGCCCGAGTGCCCAGTAGTGCACCGGGGCG
>JAULXU010000186.1:0-6472 GCA_032118285.1 Ilumatobacteraceae bacterium | reverse complement strand
CTCGAGGCCGAGCATGCGCTTGCGGATGCGGATGCTCTTGGGGGTCACCTCGACGAGCTCATCGTCGCCGATCCATTCGATCGCCGACTCCAGGGTGTGGACCACGGGAGCGGCCAGTTTGACCCCGTCGTCATGGCTGTGGGTGCGGATGTTGGTCTTCTCCTTGGCTCGCACGGCGTTGACCACCATCTCCTCCCCCCGGGCCCCCTCTCCGATCACCATTCCCTCGTAGACCTCGACGCCCGGCCCGAGGAAGAGCGTGCCCCGCAACTGCAGGTTGTCGAGCGCGTAGGCGGTCGTGGATCCCACACGGTCCGAGATCATCGCGCCGCCCTGACGGTGCGGGAGTTCCCCCGCCCACGGGGTCCAGCCGGCGTGCGACTGGTGGAGAAGGGCCGTTCCCCGCGTCGAGGTCATGAGCATCGAGCGGAATCCGATGAGTCCGCGTGATGGGGCCTCGAAGGACACGATTGTCCGTCCCGGATCGCCGGGACGAAGGTCCGTCACCCGTCCCTTGCGCGGCGCGAGAGCCTGGGTGACCGTTCCGACGTGCTCGTCGGGGACATCACAGGTGCCCGATTCGAGCGGCTCGTGTTTCTTCCCGTTGATCTCGCGCGTGATGACCTCCGGTCTGCTGACCTGGAGCTCGAACCCCTCGCGCCGCATGTTCTCGATGAGCACCGCCAGCTGCAGCTCCCCACGACCCGCGACGCTGATGACGTCCGGGGATTCGGTGTCGGCAATCCGGATCGACACGTTGCCGAGGATCTCCTTCTGGAGACGATCCCTGACGTGGCGGCTCGTGACGAACTTCCCTTCTCTGCCGGCGAATGTAGAGGTGTTCACCCCGAAGCTCATGCGGATGACGGGCTCGTCCACCTCGAGACGCGGGAGCGGTTGGGTGACCTCGAGTGAGGACACGGTGTCGCCGACCTCCACCTCGGGAATACCTGCGAGGACGAAGAGGTCACCCGCAGAGATCTCCTCCACCTCCGTCCGGCCGATGCCGTCGAACACCGACAGCTGGGCGATGCGCCGGCGATGGGGCCCGGACTCGTGGTCGCGGCCCCAGAGGGCCACCGTGTCCCCCTTGCGCATGACGCCCGAGTGAACCCGCCCGATGGCGAGGCGACCGACGTAGTCCGATGCGTCGAGGTTCGTGACGAGGGCCGTCAAGGGGGCGTCGGGATCGGCGGTCGGCGCCGGGACGGTCGCAAGAATGGTGTCGAGGAGTGCCGAGAGGTCCGCGTCGGCCGCCGGCATGCCCACCCCGACCATGGCGCGACCCTCGCGGGCGACGGCCGAGACAACGGGGAACGAGAGTTGGTCGTCGGAGTGGGCGAGATCGAGGAACAGCTGCTCGACCTCCGTGAGCACTTCGTCGGGCCGGGCATCGCCTCGGTCGACCTTGTTGATGACGAGGATCGCCGGCAGACCGCGGGACAGGGCCTTGGAGAGGACGTAACGGGTCTGGGGCAGGGGCCCCTCGGCGGCGTCGACGAGGAGAACGATGCCGTCCACCAGGGCGAGGGCCCGCTCCACCTCCCCGCCGAAGTCCGCGTGACCCGGGGTGTCCACGAGGTTGATGAGCGTGTCCTTCCAGGTGATCCGCGCCGCCTTGGCCAGGATGGTGATGCCACGCTCCCGTTCCTGGGCGTCGGAGTCCATGACGCGGTCCACGAGTTGCTGATGGGCGGCGAAGGTCCCCGTCGAGCGGAGCAGGGCATCGACGAGGGTGGTCTTGCCGTGGTCGACGTGGGCGACCATGGCGACGTTGCGGAGGCGGGGAGTCATGGGGGGATGCGGGCCGGTCAGGCGTCGTTGTCGGACTCGTCGTCCTCTTCGTCCTCGTCGAAGGTCACTCCATACCGCTCTGCGATGGCGGCGTACTCGTCCTCTTCCGAAGACGCGTCCTTGTCCCCGGATATACCCAGGTCGGCCGCGCTGGGGCCGGCCTGCTTGAGTTTCCTCGCCTCTTCGAATCGGCGATGTCGACCCTTTTTCACGCTCGGGCTCCGAACAATGTGCGGCACGAGGCCGATGAACAATCCCCCCAAGGATACACGCGCTCCCCGTCGGGGAGACGGACCCGGAGCGGTCAGGGCGCCTCAACCTCGACGAGACGCAGGGACCTCTGACCCTCGAGGGGCCTAAAGGTCAGCGCCTTGCGGCCCTCCACCAGATCGGCGATGTCCCTGCCCACGATGTCGGCGCGCCATCCGGTCGCCATTCGGGCTCCCGGGTCGCCGGCGAGGAGATCGACGATGTCGCGACGCGTGCCGAGGAGCGACGCATCGATCTCGCTCTGGCGGGCAAGTTCGGTCACCCACGCCGACACCAGCGTCACCGCCGGTCGGAGAGCCTTGTCGAGCTCCTCCCCCTCGGGAGCGGGAAAATGGAGCTCGCCATCCGCGGCGGCGGCAACACCATCGGCGATGGCACCGAGCAATGCGCTTGCCTGGCTCCCCCGTGCATGGCGACCGTCCACGCCACGGCAGGCAAGCAGCTCATCGGGTCCGCGCGGCGCCTTCTGGGCGACCCCGAGGACGGCGATGTCGGACATGACGTGACGGGGAGGTATGTCGAGGTCCATGGCGCGCAGTTCCCGCCACCGCGCCACCTCGCGTGCGACCCATCGAGCACGCCCGCGCAGCGTGCGCACGTCCTTGACGCGGAGCCAGGCCTCCCCGGGGTCGATGGGGCCCGTGGGTCGAGTCCTGAGTTCCTCGCACGCCTCGACGGCCCAATCGAGGCGACCCCTGGTGGCGAGGTCACTGGTGAGGATGTCGGCAATGCGTCCGAGGTGGGCGACATCCGCAGCGGCGTAGGAGCGCTGATCCGCACTCAACGGTCGGCGCAACCAGTCGGACAGTCGGTCACCCTTGGGGAGCGCCACGCGAACGAGCGACTGCATGAGGGATGCGAGCGAGGGCTGCGAGTAGCCGATGAAGCCGGCGCAGATCTGGGTGTCGATCATCCGTGCCGGGATGATGCCGAGCACCTGGGTGAAGACGTCGAGGTCCTGCTGCGCCGCGTGGAAGACGCACGTGCCCGGTCCGGAAAAGAGCGGTTCCAGGCCCCCCGCATCCAGTGCCAGGGGGTCGATGAGCACGATGCGGCCGCCCGCCTCCACCTGCACCAGCGCCAGTTGGGGGACGTAGGTCTTCTCACGGTGGAACTCGGTGTCGACGCAATAGCGGTCGTGGTCGAGGGCGAAGGCGACGAACTCCGCCAGGCGCGAGGAGTCCGAAATCCACTCGTGCTCGACCGATGCGTCCCGTTCCTTCATCGAAACGTCAGGCAACCGTCGGTTCGGACGGTGCCTCGAGGTCGGCAGGCGTGTTGATGTTGCGCACCGCAACCGCCGGGACCGGCACTTCCGCCACGTCGAGGAGGACCGCCGCACGATGCACCGCGCGTTCGTTGCGCTTCCACACCGACTGGAGAGTCGCCAGACACTCGGACCGGGACCATGCGGCGCACAACCAGTTCTCCCGATTCGCCCGACCCACCGTCGCCTGCGCCTCACCGAGACTGGCCACGAGACTGCCGATGACTGCGGGGGTGATGAACGGCATGTCACAGGAAAGCACGACCACTGCGTCGTTGCCCGAGGCCTTGAGAGCGGTGATGATCCCCCCGAGCGGTCCTTCCCCCGGGTACAGGTCCTTCTTCCAGGTTCCGCTCAGACCCTTCGACCGGGCCTGGGGTCCGCCCACGAGGAGCACCTCGGCGGCGCCGGCCTCGGTCGCGGCGCGGGCCACCCGCTCAGCCATCGCCAGACCGTCCACCTCGAGGGTTGCCTTGTCGACTCCCATCCGCGAACTGTCCCCGCCGACCAGGACGGCGACCGTGAAGGGGGTGCGAGCCATGGCAGACAGGCTACGGGGGGATTCCCCGCCTAGTGTGGGGACATGGGTTTCGTGCTGGCCGTCATCGACGAGGGAACGCTCCGCAACGCCGCCATGTGGGTGACGGCGGGTTCGGTGGTCGTGGGTGTGCTGCTCATGGCTCTGGTTCGGTCGATCGTGGGGAAGCTCATGTCGGCCGTCTTCTTCTCGGCCATAGCCATTGCCGCCTTCACGCAGCGTCAGGCGATCGTGGACTGCGTCGACAAGGTGCGCGGTGAGGTGAACTCCGCCAATCCCCTCGACACCACCATAGAGACCACCTGCACGTTCTTCGGTCGGGACATCTCCCTCAACGTCACCCCCTGACCGGTAGTGGAACTCATCCTCATCCGTCACGCACTTCCGGTGCGCCGAGAGGTCGCAGACGGGGCGGCCGACCCGGAGCTCTCCCGTGAGGGAACGCACCAGGCCCGTCTTCTCGCCGATTACCTCGGGGTCGAGGTCTTGGACGCCCTCTACACGAGCCCGATGCGCCGCGCCGTCCAGACTGCCGAACCCCTCGCCCAGGTCACCGGACTCTCGCCCGTGGTCGTGCCCGGGGTGGCCGAGTGGGACCAGCACTCGAGTGAGTACATCCCGGTCGAGGAGCTCAAGGCCACCAACGACCCGCGTTGGCAGGAGATGGTGAAGGGCGGCTGGACCTCCGAGGAGATTCCCCAGGAGTTCTCGCGGCGGGTGCTCGAATCCCTCGAGGACATCATCGCCCGACACCGCGGTCACCGGGTCGCGGTCACCTGTCACGGCGGAGTCATCAACGAGTATCTGGCCCATGTCCTCGGTCTCGGATCGCGGCAGTTCTTCTACCCGAACTACACCTCCATACACCGCGTCGCCGCGTCGGGTACCGGGCATCGCTCGATTCTCAGCGTCAACGAGACCCCCCACCTGCGGGGATCGGGACTACCCATAGGGATCTTCCACTCGTGACATCCCGGGACGATGTCGTCGCCTCGCTCGCGGAGTGGCTCGACGACTGCCCCACCCCCGCCCACGTCGTGGAGCGCGCCGCGGCCGACTTGACGGGGTCGGGTTTCGCCGAGGTGGCCGCACTCAACGGTGATCTCCCGGAGGCCGGGTTCCTGCGGCGGGACGGATCGATCATCGCCTGGCGAACCGGTACTCCCGAAGGGGCACACCGAATCGTGGGAGCGCACACCGATTCCCCGAATCTCCGTGTACATCCGGCGCCCGACATCGCAGCTTCCGGCTGGTCTCAACTGGGTGTCGAGATCTACGGCGGTGTGCTCCTCAACAGTTGGTTGGATCGCGACCTCGGCATCGCGGGCCGGATCATCGACACTGCCGGCGACTCGATTCTCTTCCGCAGCGCCGAGGCCGTGGCTCGCATACCCCAGCTGGCCGTCCACCTGGATCGCGAGGTCAACGAGAAGGGACTCCTGTTGGATCGCCAGCGCCACATGATGCCCGTGTGGGGAACCCGCGCACCCGCCTTCCGGGAGTGGCTCAGCGACCTCACCGGCGTGCGGGACATCGCCGCCTGGGACGCGCATCTCTTCGACGCACAACCGGCACGAGTCATCGGTGCGGATCGCTCCCTGCTGGCCAGTGCCCGCCTCGACAACCAGGTCTCGTGCTGGGCGGCCAGCGGGGCGCTCGCCGACTCGACGGCTGGCGAGCACACGCTGGTGGTCGTGCTCAACGACCACGAAGAGGTCGGCTCCGAGAGCACGACGGGGGCCGCAGGACCGATCCTCGAGAATCTCCTCGCGGTCATCGACGAACGCCACGGGCTGGGCGTGGCCGCACGCCACGACCGTGCGGCGCGCTCCTGGTGCCTCTCGGCGGACAACGCCCACGCGGTGCATCCGAACTATCCCGAGCGCCACGAACCCTCCCACTCCCCGTTGCCGAACGCCGGCCCGGCCCTCAAGCTCAACGGAAACCAGCGCTACGCAACGTCGCCCCGCGGCGCGGCGCGACTGCGCACGATCGCGGCGGCCGCCGGGGTGCCACTGCAGACGTTCGTGTCGCGCAACAACATGCCGTGCGGATCCACCATCGGCCCGATCACGGCTACACGCCTCGGAATCGAGGCCATCGACATCGGCATTCCCCAGCTGTCGATGCACTCCGCCCGCGAGATCTGCGGCGCGGAGGATCCGGGACATCTCCGCCGCCTCGCGGCGGCCTTCCTCGACTCCTGAGTCAGTCGTTCGGCGTGCCGGCCCGCATTTGGGCGTCGTCGTACAGCCGCTGCAGTTCCTCCGACAGGCGCTCGGTGATGCCGCGGACGGCCGAACGGGGCACGCGTCCCTCCTCGTCCCGGGGCACCGTCAGCGGCTCCCCCACGACGACGACGCACTTGCGCGGGCGGATCATCCGTGATCCCTTGGGCATCACGCCCTCGGACCCGCCGATGCCCACGGGAACGATGGGCACACCCGCCTTCACTGCCACGTACGCGGCCCCGTCGAAGAGCGGCATCACGCGCGGACCCGCCTGACGGGTTCCCTCCGGAAAGAGGACGAGCGGCTCGCCGGACTCGAGCACCAGAACGCACCGGCGCAATGCCTCCCTATCGGCACTTCCCCGCGTCACCG
>JAULXU010000185.1:0-2793 GCA_032118285.1 Ilumatobacteraceae bacterium | reverse complement strand
CGTGCCGTAGTTCATCCCCGACGGCAGGTACACCCAGGGCTGGTGAGGCATGAGCACGTGAACGTAGGAGAACTGCGGACCGTCCGAGTCCCCCACCCGCTCGACCCACGAGCGGAAGCGTGTCGTCTGTTCGAGGGCGATGTAGTTTCCCACTCCCGGCACCGGCGCGTCGGCCGATCCCGAGGTCTCGAACACGTCGGCGTCACCTTCGTCGGCTGTCCCCTCCACGCCGGCCACGGCGTTCAACTCGTCGACGAGTGTGGTGTCGATGCGCTGGCGATACAGCCGCGCGAGCCCGCGGAGGAACCCCCGCCAGTCCGTCGCCGCCGGGGCGTCGATGTCGCACACCGTCGGGTCGCACAGCCGTGTCACCGTCTCTGAGACGTTCAAGTCGTGCGAATCGGCGAACAACGAGAAGATCGAACGGGGATGGTCGACCCACGTGGCGCTGAGTCCCTCCGCTGGGGCGACGCCGCTCAGGGCCGCCGGAACGGCGTACGAGGTGACCTCGGACTCCGTCGTGGCCTGGCGGTACCACGTGGACATATCCGCGAGCCTTGCGAAGTGGGGGAACCGCACCGCGTCTATGCCTCCCGAGCCGTCGAGAAGGGACGCGATGGGGAACTCGTCGAACATGACCATGACGACAGGCGTCTCCGTGACACCGGCGACCTTCTCCATCGAGGTGTCGGCCCGGGCATAGCGACCGGCCGGGGTGGACAGGATGAAGAGGGATGCGGACACCAGCGGCACCACCGCCAGGAACCGCAGCCACTGGCGCAACGGTTCGAATCGACGCCAGAAACCCAGGCCGAGGGCCGTCATCAGGATCGCGAGCACGACGTACGGGGCTCCTCCGACCGAGAACCCGAACTTGAGGACCTGACCGGCCACGAGAAGACCGAACGCGGCCACGAGGGAGGTGTGCCATCCGTCCTCGACGCGGGGCCACCGAGCGAGCACCGCACCGACAGCGACGAGCACGAGGGGCACGAGGAGAACGGATGCGAGGGCGAATCCGAGGATGGACCGCTGCGGAATCCCGAAACGCACGAAGTATTCGGTGTTGCCGCCGAGGATGGACAGCATCGGTTGGACGACGGCCACCCCCCACAGGGCGAGCAGGTCGAGGAACCGCTGCACCGTTCTGCCGCCCATCATCGGACGAGTGTACGACGAAGGGTCGGCGCTCATCCTGCAGGACGGATGAGCGTCAGCCGTCGTAGCGGAGGGGAGGTGCAGGCGGGCCGTAGGAGTTCATCGCCGGATCGCCCGGCTGCACCGCGAGATAGAGGTTGTACAGGGGCACGATCTGCCACCATCCGCTGCGACCGATGTCGTGCATGCGCCTGGCGCCCACCGAGAGGGACGGCACGAGGAGTGCGAAATTGACGAGCAGACTGAGGGCGTCGCTCTCCGACACCACGAGACCGAGGATCGTCGAGAACAGCACCCACCACCAGAACATCGGGCGACTGGCCCGACCTTCGAAGGTCGAGTAATTGAGGAACCCGGATCGGACCGCGTTCACGAAATCCACGCCATGAACCTAGTCGGGGCGGAACCCGGGAAAAGTAAAGTGGGCGCATCAGGGTCCAGGTCATGCTCGTCGGGTTCAATCGCTGCCTCAGCGTGACGATGCCGGCGTTCGAGGACAAGGTTCTGCAGCCGCTGCGCGACGCGGGATGCGACGTCTCGGTGGACATCATCGTGTCCCGCTCGCGACGCCGGGTGGTCAATCCGCGCTCCGGGGAGTCCGCGGCAGCGGAGTGGGACCTTCCCCCGTCTGCCCGCCACTATCGCACCCGGACCCACAGCGCGACCCTGCTCGACCTGCGGGTGTGGCGACGATTCCGGGCGGCGCGGCGCGTGGGCGATCCCTGGCCCGAGTCGAACTTCAAGAACCTGCGCAATCAGGTGGCCGTGCTGAAGCTGCAGCACATGGCCTCCCGCCGGATCGACGACGGGGTCGATCTCGTGTTGTTCGTGCGCCCCGACCTCATGCCGCTGGACTTCTTCGACATCGGGCGCTACGTCGACATCGCCGCAGATGCCGTGGTCGTCCCGTACTGGCATCCCTTCGGTGGACACAACGACCGCGTCGCCCTCATGCCCCCCCGGCTCGCCCGCCGATACCTCGGACGCTGGCAACTCATCCCGTACTACCTGTCGACGGGTCGGGTGCTCCATGCGGAGCGTTTCCTGAGATTCGCCCTGCGCAAGCACCCGGTGGAACCGGTGATGGTGGAACGCTTCAACCGCATGAGGGTGGGGGGCGTGGAGCTGCACGAGGACTTCCTCGCCTTCCTTCCCGCCCGGAAATGGCAGGCGGTGGGCATCATCCCCGGAACGAACGGCGACTTTCCGCCCCGGTGACGAGTGGCCGCTCGGGGCTCAGTCGGCCCGGTCGGTCATCGCCAGATGCCGCGACCAGCGCACCGTGCCCACGTAAGCGGCGGTACCGGCCACGATCGCCGTGAACACCCAGAAGCCCGCCGGAGAGAACGACCGGGGTGCGACGTAATCACGCACGAGATCGACGAGGGGAAGGGCGAGCACGCCGGCGCCGAGCAGCGCGGGAACCATGCGATCGAAGACCTTCCCCACGGTGTCGTCGTCGGGAAACTCGTAGTACGCCCACACGCCCTCGACGCCCGGAACGAGCCGGTAGTCGGCCTTCGTGCGCCGCGCCACGTATCTGCCGACGACGAGGGACACCCCGGCCACCGGCCAGGGAATCCACCCCGTGCTCGGGTTGGCTTCGCAGGCCCTGCCGTCGGCGTCGCCGTCCAG
>JAULXU010000184.1:0-2978 GCA_032118285.1 Ilumatobacteraceae bacterium | reverse complement strand
GTCAGCAACTCCTGGCATCTGCCCCGGTCGGTGCTGTCCGCTCGCGAGCTGGGGTTCTCTGCCCGGGGAGCCGCGGTGGAACGGGATGGCTGGCGGTGGTCCGCCGAACACTCGGCCCGCGAGGTGCTGGGAGTGGCCGCCGGCCGCATCATCGGCTTTGAACGCCTGCTCTCCATCACCGGCTGACCGACGGCCCGAGCCGTGGTCGCGTCGCGGGGGATGACCGCTACAATCGAGGGTGCACTGGGGAATGGTGTAATTGGCAACACAACTGGTTCTGGTCCAGTTATTCAGGGTTCGAGTCCTTGTTCCCCAACCAAGTTCGACCGAGGCGCTCAGTTGCCCTTGGTGGGCGACATGCCCGATGCAGGTACCCTGTGCATCCCACTTGCTCCCATCGTCTAGTGGCCTAGGACACCACCCTCTCAAGGTGGCGGCACGGGTTCGAATCCCGTTGGGAGTGCCATTTTTCACGGGTCGCAGTTTCGGGCTCAGTAGTCCTGACATCGTGTACCAAGTCGTACGGGTCGTATAGCCTTGAAGAAATTCAACGCACTGACCACTTTGGCGTGGGGAAGCGTGGCGGCGGGGGCACTACTTGTGGCTTCTGTCGGCGTCGCAACCGCCGCCCCGACCAACAACTTTTCCATCGCCACCCTGACGACGGACAACGACTACGCCGCGGCAACCGTGTCCTCGGGAGACGACGACAACGGGCCGTCGGCCATCACCAGCACCCATGTGCTCTGGAACTCAGAGGACGGCATCGAGGCCTATGCCCTCGCTGATCTGACCGGAGCGACGGTGACCGACGTCGACGAGTCGACGGGGTCGATGCTCTTCACGAACATCAAGACCGCCACGGCGCACCATTTCATCTGGACGGCGGCTGACGGGGTGTTCACCATCACCGGAATCGGCACACTCGACGACGACGGCACCTCTTCGTCCGCGGCGGACATCGACCTCAGCGAGGACATCGTGATTGATGCACTCGGCGACGGCGACTCGATCGACAACTGCAATCTTCTCGGCTCGGGTTACGGTCATGTGGTGATCTGGAACTACTGCGAAGGAAAGATGTGGAACGTCGACCTTCCGAGCGGGACGGTCACGGTGACAGAGGGCGTGAACACCGCCGCCGATCTTCAAGGCAATGTCACCAATGATTATTACGAGCTGCAGACACCGTCTCCTTTCAATCAATTCGGTGTGGTGGAGCACGTCAACGGTGAATACTCGATGGTTCTCAGCGAGGCGAACGACAGCAACAACGTGGTGGCTGTTTCCCGTTTCGCCATCACGGACCCTGCCGGAACCGTGACACCCTTGCTGACCTTCGTCCAAGATGACTTTCCGGATTTTTGGCAGCTGTCGGTGAATGTCGAGAACGAGATCTGGTGCACCCACATTGAGTCGGGAAGCGACACCTTCGACAGTGACGACAATCTCGGTGACGAGCCGACGATTTGTGCCGACGCCACGTTCACTGTTGCCGATTACCTGCCTGCGACCGGCGCGAACTCTCTCGCCGTGGTGCTCGCGGGCCTCGCGCTGATCATGGCCGGTGCGGTGGTGCTGGTGCGCCGCCCGCGTTTCGCCTGATCCACTGACGACACAGTCCCTGAAAGGGGCCGGGCGGGTCACCGCCCGGCCCCTTTCGCTTTGTTACGGTCACTGGCGGAGGCATCACCCATGAACATCCGTCGTCTGTCCCTGCTCGTTGTCGTTGCGACTCTTGCCGCGTGCGGCGGAAGCGGCGGGGGAGGGGGCGCCACCGAGGATGCCCTCGTCGCGGCGCTCGAAAAGTCCCAGGTGGATTCGGGCGACGAGCTCGGGGCCATCGGCGTCGGCGCCACCGAGTATCGCTGCATGGCCAAGGGAATTCTCGCCGATGCCGACCGTGCCTCGGCCGTCGAGGCCGGTATCGCCGCGGGCAAGACAGGTGACGACCTCCTCGACTCGATCGACCCCGCCGATGCGACCGGCATGGAGGCCGAAATGATGTCGCTTCTCCTCGACTGCCTCGCCGAGGATCAGCTCGTGGAACTCCTCGTCACCACGTTCGCCGGGGGTGCGGAGGTGTCCGACGAAGTGGCGGACTGCCTGCGCACGGGATTCACCGACATGGGCAAGTCCCGCCTGTCGGAGGCCTTCCTGGATGCACTCACTCAGAACGAGAGCAGTGCCGCCTTCGCCGAGCTCACGACCGTCTTCACCGATTGCACCACGGGCTGAACGCCCCCGGCGTCTCTTAGCGGGCGCCGGCCACCGGCAGCCACACACGCAACAGGCCGGAGTTCTTCGGCCGCCCCGCGTCCGGTACACGGGATGTCTCGAACACCACGCTCTGTCCGGCGTTGAGAACGACGCCGGCAGGAATGCGGGCAGGGATGCCGTCCAGCTCCATGCCCGAGAGATCGATGGTCGTCTTCCCGGTGTTCTTCACGGTCAGTGCGGCTGCGTCCACGGTCAGTGCCTTTGCGGCATCCGTCGCCTGGCTCGCGGGGAGGATGCTCGTGCCCGTGACGAACTGGGCACGGCGCCCCTTGATGTAGCGCGACACGAGGATGCGCTGGGCCTGCTCCATGCTCTGGCGCTCGCCGTAACTGCCCCACTTCCGGCGGTCGAGAGCAGCATCGGCGGTCATCAGGCGGGCGAGGTCGGCGATGCGCTTCTCCGGGACGTCCTCGGCGAGGAAGGCGTCGGCGATGGTCTTCGTGCGCCGGTCGAGCATGCGGCGGAACTGGGGAATCTCGATGAAGATGCGGGTGAACATGTTGCTCTGCATGTAGTTCATGTAAGTGGAGGCCTCGACGTCCTCGCAGAAGGACTGGCAGGCACCGCGCCACCGTCGGCCGAAGTTGAGGTCATGGTCGATGGCGATGAAGCGCCAGCGCCCGTCCTGGGGATCGAGGACGTAGACGTGGTTCTTGTGCTCCAACTCGATGTGCTGGGCGACCTTCATCACCGCCAAG
>JAULXU010000183.1:0-2685 GCA_032118285.1 Ilumatobacteraceae bacterium | reverse complement strand
GCACCGACCCGCACGGGTGAGCGGTAGTGCGACTGCAGCAGCAGCATGCGGTAGGCGCGGGGGTCGAAACGGTCGAGGAGGTCCGGAAGGTTCGACACGTTGCCGAGACTCTTCGACATCTTCTCGCCCTCGGCATCGACGACGAAACCGTTGTGCATCCAGTGCATAGCGAAGGAGCGTCCGAGTGCGACGGCCTGGGCGCGCTCGTTCTCGTGGTGGGGGAAGCGCAGGTCGGCTCCGCCGCAATGCAGATCGAACCCCTCGCCGAGCAGCTCGAGGCTCATCACCACGCACTCGCTGTGCCAGCCCGGTCGGCCCTCTCCCCAGGGCGAGGGCCACGACGGCTCGCCGGGCTTGGAGAACTTCCACAGCGCGAAGTCGGCCGGGTTGCGCTTGGCGGCCGCACCGAGCACCTCGCGCTCGCCGCCGCCCTCCATCATCTCCTCGAGGCTCTGATGGGCGAGCAGGCCGTAGTCGGGCACCGAGGCCACGTCGAGATACACCCCGTCGGGGCTCACGTAGGCCGAACCGCGCCCGACGAGCTCGCCGATCATGGCGACCATGTCGTCCACGTATTCGGTGGCGTGGGGAACGTCGTCGGGTCGGGCCACCCCGAGACGGCCCATCGATTCGAACCACACGTCCTCGCAGGCGCGGGTGATGTCGGTCCAGGGCCGCCCCTCGCGGTGCGCCCTGTCGATGATCTTGTCGTCGATGTCGGTGATGTTCGACACCAGCCGCACCTCGATGCCCCTCCAGCGCAGATAGCGGCACAGGATGTCGTAGACCAGGGTCGCCCGACCGTGCCCGAGGTGGGGCGGGCCGTACACGGTGGGCCCGCACAGGTAGATGCCGAGCCTCCCCGGTTCGCGCATGGCGAGCGGTTTCACCCTCTGCTCGGCCGTGTCGTAGAGGTTCAGCACCCCACGAGCCTACGATTCGGACCCTATGTCCACGGTCCCCGACAAGCCGAGTCTCGAGGGAATCGAGTCCCGCTGGATCGGGGAATGGGACGCCGCCGGCATCCACGCCTTCGACCGGGCCGCCGACAGGGACAACGTCTTCGCCGTCGACACCCCCCCGCCCACCGTGAGCGGGTCGCTGCACATGGGGCACGTGTTCTCCTACACGCACACCGACACGGTCGCCCGCTTCTGGCGCATGCGCGGACGCGACGTCTTCTATCCGATGGGATGGGACGACAACGGTCTGCCCACGGAGCGGCGCGTGCAGAACTACTTCGGTGTGTCGTGCGACCCGTCCGTGCCCTACGTCGCCGGACTCGAGCCCCCTTTCCGCGGGGATCCTCCCAAGGACCACCGGCCGGTGCCGGTCTCGCGCCCGAACTTCATCGAACTGTGCGAGGAACTCACAGCAGAGGACGAGAAGGTCTTCGAGGACCTCTTCCGTCGCCTCGGTCTGTCGGTGGACTGGTCGCTCCTCTATTCCACCATCGATGCGCGGTCACGCCGCGCCAGCCAGCGCGCCTTCCTGCGCAACCTCGCCCGCGGCGAGGCCTACACGCGCGAGGCGCCCACGCTGTGGGACGTCGACTTCCAGACCGCCGTCGCCCAGGCGGAACTCGAGGACCGCGAGCGTCCCGGCGCGTACCACACGGTCGCGTTCGCGCGCACCGACGGAGCCGGCGAGATCCTCATCGACACGACCCGCCCCGTGCTCATCCCCGCCTGCGTCGCGCTCGTCGCCCATCCCGATGACGACCGATACAAGCCGTTGTTCGGCACGACCGTACGCACCCCGCTGTTCGGGGTCGAGGTGCCCGTTCTCGCCCACGAGCTCGCCCAACCCGACAAGGGCACCGGCATCGCCATGATCTGCACGTTCGGTGACCTCACCGACGTCGTGTGGTGGCGCGAGCTCAACCTCCCGGTCCGCGCCATCATCGGACGTGACGGACGCATCGTCGCAGACCATCCCGAGGCGATCGTGTCGACCGAGGGACTCGCCGCCTGGGCCGCGGTGACGGGACGCGGCATCAACCAGGCCCAGACGGCGATCGTGGGGATGCTGCGCGAGTCGGGCGACCTGCGCGGCGAGCCCCGGGCCATCGTGCACCCGGTGAAGTTCTACGAGAAGGGCGACCGGCCGCTCGAGATCGTCACGAGCCGCCAGTGGTACATCCGAAACGGCGGTCGCGACGCCGACCTGCGCGAGGCACTCCTCGCCCGCGGGGAGGAACTTGTCTGGCATCCCGACCACATGCGCCACCGATATTCGAATTGGGTCGAGGGACTCAACGGCGACTGGCTCGTGAGCCGCCAGCGGTGGTTCGGTGTCCCCGTCCCCGTCTGGTACCCGGTGCTCGACGACGGCACCGTCGACCACGACTCGCCCATCGTTCCCGACGAGTCCCGACTCCCCGTCGACCCGCTCGTCGACGTTCCCGGCGGGTTCGACCCCGCCACCCGGGACGCGCCCGGCGGATTCACCGGCGATCCCGACGTCCTCGACACGTGGGCCACGTCCTCGCTCACCCCGCAGATCGCGGGCATGTGGGGCGACGACGACGAACTGTTCTCGCGCATCTACCCCTACGACGTGCGCCCGCAGGCTCACGACATCATCCGCACCTGGTTGTTCTCCACGGTGGTGCGCTCCCACTTCGAGCACGGCTCGCTCCCGTGGCGCAACACCGCGCTGTCGGGTTGGATCCTCGACCCCGAT
>JAULXU010000182.1:0-1509 GCA_032118285.1 Ilumatobacteraceae bacterium | reverse complement strand
CTCCACCCCGGCGCAGAAACCCCGCGGGGACGCCAGGAGCACTTTGTCCACTGCCATGAGACTCCTCAGGCTAGTGACACC
This sequence comes from Ilumatobacteraceae bacterium, assembly GCA_032118285.1. Taxonomy (GTDB): domain Bacteria; phylum Actinomycetota; class Acidimicrobiia; order Acidimicrobiales; family Ilumatobacteraceae; genus UBA2093. Next base: position 1,428 of record JAULXU010000182.1, on the reverse strand, counting down.
CGCGGGGATAGCCTGAGGCGCCCATGGACACGGTCGACGCATCACCGATCGTGGCCGCCGTCGAGGCGGGTTCCTGCGCCGACAGGGCCGGGCTGACCGTCGGCGACGCGGTGCTCAGTGTGAACGGTGTCGCACCGCGGGACATCATCGAGTGGCAGCGCCTCGTGGACGAGCCGCTGCTGGGCCTGGTGGTGGACCGGGGCGGGATGTCGATCGACCTCGAGATCCAGAGGATCCCGGGGGCGCCGTTCGGCGCCACCGTGACCAGTGCCGTGTTTGACCGCATCCACACCTGCGACAACCACTGCGAGTTCTGCTTCATCTACCAGTTGCCCAAAGGCATGCGCCGCAGCCTGTACACCAAGGACGACGACTACCGGTTGAGCTTCCTTTACGGAAACTTCACCACCCTCACGCGTTTCACGGAGGCCGACCTCGAGCGGGTGGTGGACGAGAGGCTCTCGCCCCTGTACGTCAGCATCCATTCCGCCGAGCCGAGGCGCAGGGCGGAGATGCTGCGCAACGACCGCGGCGGCACCAGCCTGCGCTGGTTGCGCCAGTTGCTGGACCACGGGATCGACGCGCACGCGCAGGTCGTCTTGTGCCCGGGCGTGAACGACGGCCCCGTTCTTGACGCCACACTCCACGGTCTCCTCGAGACGTTCCCCGAGCTCCTGTCCGTCGCGGTCGTACCGCTCGGTTTGTCCCGGCACAACACCGAGGCCAGGATGCGCGTGCACGACGCGGAGGAGGCGGCGGACGCAGTTGCCCTGATCGAACAGTGGCAGGAGAGGTACCGCAGGCTGCTCGGGCGCACTGTGGTCCACGCGGCCGATGAGCTGTACCTGCGCGCGGGGCTGCCCCTGCCCGCCTCGGACCACTACGGGGACTTCGAGATGCTGGAGGACGGAATCGGCATCGCACGCTCGTTCATAGACGCCTTCCGCGGCGAGCGCAGCGACCTCCGTCATCACGACGGCGGCTTCTTCGGTTCCGTTGACGCGACGGCCTACGTGCGCGCCGTGAACCCGGCTGCCGAGACGTCCCTCCGCCACAGGAGCACCCCGGTGTCCATCTCGCGGCGGGAACCGCGCCGTGTCAGGTCCCTCGCGGTGGTCACGGGGGAGCTCGGCGCATCGGTGATCGGTCCTCTGGTGAACGAACTTGCTGGCGGCGCTGTCGAGGTGATCGGTGTCCGCAACGAGTATTTCGGGGGTAACACCGCCGTGGCCGGCTTGCTCACCTTCGAGGACGTGTCCCGGGCGCTCGAGGGGCGCCCATCCGACGTGCTCCATCTCCTCCCCGACGTGTGCCTCAACGGCGATCGGTTCCTGGACGGGCATACTGTCGGTGACCTGTCGGCGCTCCACAGCATCGAGGTCGTCCCCACATCGGGAACCGCCCTGCGGGCCCGCATCCAACAGTTCC
>JAULXU010000181.1:4416-7246 GCA_032118285.1 Ilumatobacteraceae bacterium | reverse complement strand
CGGGCGGACGCCGCGCTCGAATCCGGCCACCTACACCGGGGTCTTCGACGCCATCCGCAAGTTGTTCTCCGCCGCGCCCGAGTCGAAGGTGCGCGGCTACCAGCCCGGCCGCTTCAGCTTCAACGTTCCGGGAGGTCGGTGCGAAGCCTGCTCGGGCGACGGCACCATCAAGATCGAGATGCACTTCCTGCCCGACGTGTACGTGCCGTGCGAAGTGTGCAAGGGGGCGCGCTACAACCGCGACACCCTCGACATCACGTTCAAGGGCCGCACCATCGCCGACGTTCTCGACATGCCCATCGCCGAGGCACTCGATTTCTTCTCCAACCAACCCTCCATCGCCCGCCACATGCAGACCCTCGTGGACGTGGGGCTCGGATACGTCCGGCTGGGCCAATCGGCGCCGACCCTCTCGGGAGGCGAGGCCCAGCGGGTGAAGCTCGCCGGCGAACTCGCCAAGCGGCCCACCGGCCACACGCTGTACCTGCTCGACGAGCCCACGACCGGTCTGCACTTCGAGGACGTCCGGCGCCTTCTCACCGTGCTCTCCCGCCTCGTCGACCAGGGCAACACGGTGCTCGTCATCGAACACAACCTGGACGTCATCAAGACGGCCGACTGGATCATCGACATGGGTCCGGAGGGCGGGAGCGGGGGCGGCCTCGTGGTGGCCGAGGGGACTCCCGAAGCGGTGGCCTCCTGCGCCGACAGCCACACGGGACGCTTCCTGGCTCCTCTGCTCGGCGTGACACCTGCGCCGACGGGCCGGGGTCGTCCAGGGTCCACGACAGGTGCGAAGAAGGTGCCGGCGGCGAAGAAGCCGACCGTGAAGAAGCCGGCGCCGAAGATCGCAGGACAGAGGGCGACGTCGAGCGAGTCCGCAACGGCGCAGGTTCCGGCGAAGAAGGCGGCGACGAGAAAGAGCCCGGCTGGCAAGGCACTCGCCCCCCGCAAGGGAGCCGGCTGACGTCATGGCGGTGGAGCGACCCGCACAGGGAACCGTTCCCACCGGTCCCGGTTCGTACCAGTTCCGGGACGAGTTCGGTCGCGTGATCTACGTGGGCAAGGCCGTCAACCTGCGCTCGCGCCTCTCCAACTACTTCCAGGATCCCGCGGTGATGCACCCCCGGACCGCGGCCATGGTCAACACCGCGGCATCGGTGGAGTGGATCGAGGTGCGCAGCGAGCTCGAGGCACTGATGCTCGAGTACTCCCTCATCAAACAGCACCGTCCCCGCTTCAACGTGCGACTCATGGACGACAAGAGCTTCCCCTTCCTCGCGGTGACGATGGACGACGACTGGCCCAAGGCGGTGGTCATGCGCGGCACGCGTCGCAAGGGGACGCGCTATTTCGGTCCCTATCTCAGTGCGTGGATGATCCGTGACACCCTCGACCATCTGCTGCGGACCTTTCCGGTCCGCACGTGCTCGGAGGGAAAGTTCCGGCAGCACCAGCGGCTCGGTCGACCGTGCCTTCTCTTCCACATCGAGAAGTGCTCGGGACCGTGCGTGGGGGAGGTGGACGCGGAGGTGTACGCGGCGCACGTGCGGGGTCTGTGTCGATTCCTCGACGGACACACGGACGACGTGACGGAGCGGCTCGAGACGGAGATGAGGGAGGCCGCCGCGTCGCTCGACTTCGAGCGGGCCGCGCGCCTGCGCGACCGTCTCGCCAACGTCGCCCGCGCGGTGGAGAAACAGTTGATGGTCGGCGCCAGGGACGAGGACCTGGACGTCGTCGGCATCCATGATGACGAGATCGAGGCCGCGGTGCAGGTGTTCTACGTGCGGCGCGGCCGAGTGGTGGGGCGCAAGGGTTTCCTGCTCGACAAGGTGGAGGAACTCGATCCCGCGGTGCTGACGGACAGGGTGCTGGAGCAGCTCTACGGCGAGGAGCCCCCCCTCGGCGTGCCCCCTGTCGTGCTCGTTCCCACCCTGCCGAGCACGCCCGCCGCCTTCGCCGAGTGGCTCGGCACGAAACGCGGTGGATCCGTGTCCCTGCGCGTGCCCCTGCGGGGGGACAAGCGGGAGCTCCAGGAGACGGTGACGCGAAACGCGATGGAGGAGTTCTCCCGGCACCGGATGCGCCGCGCCACGGACCACAACTCGCGCAGCAGGGCGCTGTCGGAGATCCAGGACCTCCTCGGGCTCCCGGAGGCACCCCTGCGCATCGAGTGCTACGACATGGCCCATCTGCAGGGAACGGACTACGTCGGTTCGATGGTGGTGATGGAGGACGGCCTGCCCAACAAGCGCGAATACCGGAGATTCAAGGTGCGCGACGTCCCAGGCAACGACGACTACGCGGCGATGCGCGAGGTGCTCACCCGCCGCCTGACGGCCTACGTGACCGAGCGCGACATGCCGGCCGGCGAGCGCGGCGAGAAGCCGGGCAAATTCGCCTATCCGCCCCAACTCCTCCTCGTGGACGGGGGCAAGGGCCAGCTCGGCGTCGCGGAGGACGTCGTGCGGGAACTCGGTCTCGAGCATGAGATCCCGGTGGCCTCGCTCGCCAAGAAGTTCGAGGAGGTCTATGTGCCGGGTCGAGCGGACCCGGTGCGGGTGCCGCGCGGGAGCGATGCCCTCTTCATGCTCCAGAGGATCCGGGACGAGGCCCATCGCTTCGCCAACACGTTCCATCGCGAGCTGCGCTCGAAGCGCATGGTGTCGGGCGCGTTGGAGGGAATCGACGGACTCGGAGAGGCGCGAGCCCGGCGTCTCGTCAAGGACATGGGGGGTGTGAACGCGGTGAAGAAGGCCACGCTCGAGGATCTGACCCTTCTCAGTTGGCTGCCCGAGCCCGTGGCGCGGGCGGTGCATGCGCGGTT
>JAULXU010000181.1:0-4395 GCA_032118285.1 Ilumatobacteraceae bacterium | reverse complement strand
ATCCCTCGCCGGGGAACGACGAGGCGGGAGAATCCACCGGTGTCTGACGACGGATCGGGATGGGAGGCGCACGCCAGGTGGTGGATCGACGGATTCACCGGTGGCGTGGACGCCGAGTACGAGGAACAGATCATCCCGCTCGCGACCGAGGAACTGACCGGGTTCGCCCGCGTCCTCGACGTCGGATGCGGGGACGGCCAGATCTCGCGGGCGGCCGCCGCGGCGGGATGCGACGTGCTCGGCGTGGACCCGGTTCCGCTCCACGTCGAGACTGCCCGCGCCCGGGCCGGAGGACCGCGCTACGAGATCGGATCCGCCGGATCACTTCCCGCGGCTGACGGGGAATTCGACGCCGTCGTGGCATGTCTCGTCTTCGAGCACATCGACGCCGTGGATGCAGCCCTGGCCGAGGTCGCCCGGGTGCTGCGTCCCGGGGGGAGGTTCGCGTTCTTCCTCAATCACCCTCTGCTCCAGACACCGGGCAGCGGCTGGGTCGACGACCACATCATCGACCCGCCGGAGCAGTACTGGCGCATCGGGCCGTACCTCGTGGAGACGGCGACATGGGAGGAGGTGGAGGCCGACGTGCGCATCAGGTTCGTGCACCGACCGCTCAGCCGTTACGTCAACGCGATGTCCGCGGTCGGGTTGCAGGTGGAGCGCATGGTCGAACCCGCGCCGCCTCCGGGATTCCTCGCCCGCGCCCCCGAGTACGCCCTCGCCCACACGGTGCCCCGTCTCCTCTACATGCGCGCTGTGCGGCGCTGAGCCGGAAGTAGCGTGCGAGGACGATGACCGAAATCCTCGTGGTGACGGGCCTGTCCGGGGCGGGACGGTCGCAGGCCGCCGACGACCTCGAGGACCTGGGGTGGTTCGTCGTCGACAACCTGCCCGTTGTCCTCATCGACAAGGTGGTCGAGTTGACGGGCGAGGCGGGGGGCGAGATCGACAAGCTGTGCCTGGTGGCGGGCAACGCCCGTCACGCGGGCGGCATCCTGGCGTCGGTCGATGCCCTGCGCGGGCAGGGCCATTCGGTGAGGATCCTCTTTCTCGAGGCCTCCACCCGTGAGCTGGTGCGGCGCTACGAGGCAACCCGGCGCAAGCATCCCTTCGGGGACGGCGAGGCGGGCCTCGAGGAAGTGATCGAACGGGAGAGGGGCGTGTTGTCGACGGTGCGCGAGATGGCCGACCTGCTCATCGACACCAGCGGACTCACCATCCATCAACTCCGCCAACGGCTCGGCGGACTGTTCGGTCCGGAGAATCCGGTCGACGCACTGCAGGTGTCGCTCGTCTCCTTCGGGTACAAGCACGGCCTGCCGATCGACGTGGACATGGTCCTCGACGTGCGATTCCTCCCCAATCCCCATTGGGACGAGGACCTCCGTCCCCTCACCGGATCGGACGGCCCCGTGCGCGATTTCGTGCTGTCGCGCGAGCATGCCGGTGAATACCTCGACCGGGTGGGATCGCTTCTCGAGTTCCTCCTGCCCGCCTATGTCGCCGAAGGTCGCAGCTATCTGTCGGTCGCGGTGGGCTGCACGGGGGGACGTCACCGTTCCGTCGCCATGGCCGAGGAGATCGCCACCCGCCTGCGGGTGGCCGGCTACTCGCCGCGGGTGTCCCACCGTGACATCGACGTCTGATCGACCGCGGAGCACGGGCCATCCGGGACACCGCACTAGGGTTTCTGGCGCACGGCGCCCTTGCGCCTCCCGTGAAAGGAACAAGAAGTGACAGTTCGTGTGGGAATCAACGGATTCGGCAGAATCGGCCGGAACTTCTTCCGGGCGGTGATGAAGAGCGGCGCCGACATCGAGATCGTCGCAGTGAACGACCTCGGATCCCTGAAGACCATGGCGCATCTTCTCAAGTACGACTCCGTTCTCGGGGTGCTGCCCCAGCACATCGAGGCCGTCGACGGCGGCATCTCGGTGGATGGTCGCGTGCTCAAGGTGCTCTCCGAACGCGATCCCACGGCGCTGCCGTGGGGGGCTCTCGGCGTCGACCTTGTCATCGAGTCGACCGGCATCTTCACCGACCGGGACAAGGCCGCGATGCATCTGGCGGCTGGTGCGCCCCTCGTCGTCGTGTCGGCCCCCTCGAACGGAGCCGACGCCACCTTCGTCTACGGCGTGAACCACCTCGACTTCGATCCGACGATCCACAAGGTGATCTCCAATGCCAGCTGCACCACCAACTGCTTCGTGCCCCTCGTGAAGGTGCTCGACGATGCCTTCGGCGTGGAGAACGGTCTCATGACCACGGTCCACGCCTACACGGGCGACCAGTCGCTCGTCGACGGACCCCACAGCGACCTGCGCCGGGCCCGCGGTGCGGCCATCAACATCACCCCGACGAGCACGGGTGCGGCCCGGGCCACGAGCCTCGTGATGTCGTCGATGAAGGGCAGACTGGACGGCACGGCCCTGCGGGTGCCCGTGCCGACCGGGTCCATCACCGACTTCGTCGCCAACCTGCGCAAGCCGGCCACCGTGGACGAGATCAACGCCGCCTTTCGGGCCGCGGCGGAAGGCCCGCTGAAGGGCGTGCTCGAATACACGGACGCCCCGATCGTGTCCTCCGACATCGTCACGAATCCGCACTCCTGCATCTTCGACAGTGACCTGACCATGAGCATGGGCACCCTCGTCAAGGTCCTCGGCTGGTACGACAACGAGTGGGGATATTCGAACCGCCTCGTCGACCTGACGCTCCACGTCGGCACACGCTGATCCGCTCGTGGTCCGCGTTCCCTCGCTCGAGGACCTCGGTGATGTCGAGGGCCGCAGGGTCCTCGTGCGCGCGGATTTCAACGTCCCGATGGAGGGGCCCGACGATGCGCGGGTGATCGCGGACGATTTCCGCATCCGGGCGGCTCTTCCCACGATCGAGTGGCTCACCTCGCGTGGGGCCCACGTCGTGTGCGTCAGTCACCTGGGGAGGCCCAAGGGGGCGCCGGAGGCGAAGTACTCCCTGGAGCCGGTCCGGCACCGACTGGCCGAACTGGCACCGGGTGTGGAACTGAGGGAGAACCTGCGGTTCGACGCGGGGGAGGAGGGCAATTCGCCCGAGTTCGTCGCCCGCCTCGTCGACGGAATCGACATGTACGTCAACGATGCCTTCGGCGTATGCCACAGGGCCCACGCGTCGATAGTGGGTCCACCGGCAAGTCTTCCCTCGGCCGCGGGCCGACTGCTGCACCGGGAGGTGGAGGTGCTCTCGGCACTCAGGGAGCGCCCCAAGCGTCCGTTCGTCGCGGTGCTGGGCGGGGCAAAGGTGAGCGACAAACTGGGTGTCATCGAGTCCTTGCTGCAGGTGGTGGATGCCCTCGTCATCGGAGGAGGGATGTGCTTCACGTTCCTCGCCGCCCGGGGGTATCCGGTCGGGTCGTCGATCTGCGAACTCGACCAGGTGGCCACCTGCCGTCGGCTTCTCGACGCGGGCAAGCCCATCCACCTTCCCGAGGACATCATCGGCCTCGACGCCGACGGGGAGTACGCCACCTTCGGGGTGCGGCTGCCGGAGGGTGCACGCGGGTTGGACATCGGGCCCGGCACCGCTGCGGCCTTCAGCGACGTGATCATGGATGCCCGCACGGTGTTCTGGAACGGCCCCATGGGGATGTTCGAGGACGAGCGATTCGCCGCGGGCACGCGCACGGTTGCCGAAGCCGTGGCTCACGCGAGGGCCTTCACGGTGGTGGGTGGGGGCGACAGCGCCGCCGCGCTCGCCCGTTTCGGCTTGGCTGACGAGGTCGACCATGTCTCGACCGGGGGCGGGGCATCCCTCGAACTGCTGGAACTGGGGGACCTGCCGGGTCTCGCCGCACTGAGGGGAGCGCCCAATGTCCGCTGAACGTCGAAGGCCGCTGATCAGCGGCAACTGGAAGATGAACCTCAACCACTACGAGGCGATTCAGACGGTGCAGAAGCTCGCCTTTCTCGTGACGAAGGAGGACTTCGCCGCGGTCGACGTGAGCATCCATCCGCCGTTCACGGATCTGCGCAGCGTGCAGACGCTCATCGACGGGGACGGATTGGGGTTCGCGCTCGGCGCGCAGAACTGCCACCACGAGGACGAGGGTGCCTTCACCGGGGAGATCTCACCGGCCTTCCTGGCGAAGCTCGGCGTGAAGTACGTCATCGTGGGGCACAGTGAGCGGCGCGAGATCTTCGGCGAGACCGACGATGAGGTCAATCGCAAGGTGAAGGCGGTGCTCGCCAAGGGCATGGTGCCCATCCTGTGCGTGGGCGAGACCCTGGACGAGCGCGAGGCGGGATCGACCCTGGACAAAGTCCTCGGCCAGATGCGTGCCGGACTGGCGGGGACGACCGCCGAGCAGGCGGCGGGCCTGGTGGTGGCCTATGAGCCGATCTGGGCCATCGGAACGGG
>JAULXU010000180.1:659-1927 GCA_032118285.1 Ilumatobacteraceae bacterium | reverse complement strand
GATGGCCGCGGTGATGGCGGGAGTCCGCCAGGTGCAGGGGACCCTCAACGGTCTCGGCGAGCGCACCGGCAACGCCAATCTCACCACCCTCATCCCCAACCTGCAGGTGAAGATGGGATTCGACGTACTGCCGGAGGGTCGCCTCGAGCGCGTCACGGCCGTGAGCAACCACGTGGCCGAGATCCTCAACCGTCCGCTCAACCCGCAGGCCCCCTACGTGGGGGCGTCCGCGTTCGCCCACAAGGCGGGCCTCCACGTGTCGGCCATCGCCCGTCGGCGCGACGCCTACGAGCACATCGATCCGCATCTCGTCGGAAACGGCACCCGCTTCGTGGTGTCGGAGATGGCCGGACGAGCGACGATCCAGATGAAGGCCGACGAGCTCGGCCTCGAGATGGACGGCGCGGCCATCGGTCGCGTGGTGGAGGATCTCAAGCGTCTCGAGCACGAGGGGTACCACTTCGAGGCCGCCGACGCCTCGCTCGAACTGCTCATGCGCCGGGCCACCGGCTGGGCCAACGACGCCTTCCGGGTCGAGTCCATGCGCGTCATCACCGATGAGGTACCGGGCGGCGAGTTCACCACCGAGGCCACGGTGAAGGTGTGGGTGGGCGACGAGCGCCACGTGCGCACCTGCGAGGGCAACGGCCCGGTGAACGCCATCGACGCCGCCCTGCGCTCGGCACTGCTGTCGAGCTATCCGTTGCTCGCGCGCATCCACCTCACCGACTACAAGGTGCGGATCCTCGACGGGGGCTCGGCCACCGGCGCGGTCACACGGGTGCTCATCGACGCCACGAACGGCGAGACTTCGTGGACGACCATCGGGGTGTCGTCGAACATCATCGAGGCGTCCTGGCGCGCGCTCGAGGAGTCCCTCGTGTACGGACTCCTCCACACCGGGGCCCTGCCCGCACCCGCGTAGAATCGCGCCCATGTCGGCACCCCGCCATTCGCCCCTGCCCGCCGCCGAACCAGCCCGCGCGTACGCGTCGCCCGACCACGTCCCCGACGGGTGGAAGCTGGGTCGTCCGGCCGAGATCGTCGGTCGCCAGCCCGTGGGCAGTCGACTCGGGTACCAGGGGCCCGACCAGGGTTATGTCATCGGCCTGTTCGAGCGCGCCCGGGGGCGCGTGCGGGTACAGGCGGACGAGAAGGTCGATGACGTGCTTGCGGGGTGTCGAGGGCTCGCCCTGCGTCGGGCGTCCCTCTTCGGTCGCGCTCCCGTCGTCCACGACGTGACGCTCGCTCTCGCCGTGTGGGGTTTT
>JAULXU010000180.1:0-649 GCA_032118285.1 Ilumatobacteraceae bacterium | reverse complement strand
CGAGAGCCCTCCGGCAGACCTCGTCGAGGCGCGCCGGACGCTCTTTGCCGGTGCCGCCCATCCCCATCACCACGGTCAGGTTCGCGACATCGCCGACATGATCCCCGAGACGACGCTGCGCATGACGCCCGAGCAGGTGGCGAACCGCGCCGCCGGGGCATGGCGCGCCCTCACGGGACTCGTGCCGTGACGCCCTACTCGGCTCCCCTCGCCGACATCTCCTTCGTCTTGCGGCACGTCGGGGGCCTCGACGCGATCATGGCCCTGCCCGCGTTCGCGTCCGTCGACGCCTCGATGGTGGACGACCTCGTGGCCGAGGCGGCCCGTTTCTTCGAAGAGACCTTCGCGCCCTTGAACGCCGTCGGCGACAGCGTCGGATCAGTGCGCAACCCCGACGGCACCGTGTCGGTGCCGCCGGGATTCGCCGAGGCCTACGCCGCCTACGTCGCGGCCGGGTGGGGTGCCGTGGCCTTCGACCCGGGCTACGGCGGCGGCGGATTCCCGTGGCTCGTCAACATCGCCATCCAGGAGATCATGAACTCCACGAACATGGCCCTCGCCATGGCGCCGTTGCTGACGCAGGGGGCCATCGACGCCATCTTGCACCACGGCGACGAAGTGCAGCGCATGACGTGGCTGCCCCGGATGG
>JAULXU010000179.1:0-2664 GCA_032118285.1 Ilumatobacteraceae bacterium | reverse complement strand
TCTGGGACACGACCAACCAGGGCGATCAGAATCTCGACCCGAGCTTTCAGCCGAACACCGCCTATTCGATGACCTTCAACAACTCCGATCCCGGCAATGTCGGTGTGTCGATGACATCGGGCTCGCGGATCACGTTCACGCGACCGGGCACCTACAACATCGCCTTCTCGGCCCAGATCTCCCGCAGCCAAGGTGGCAGTGCCAACCTCATCAGCATCTGGTTGGCCCGCAACGGCTCGAATGTCGCCGACTCCGCCACCGACCTCACGCTCATCTCCAACGGTCATCGTTACGTGGCCGCGTGGAACTTCTTTGTCGAGGTGGAGTGCGATCCCACGTGCGACTACTACCAGTTGAGGTGGTCGAGCGACCTCGAGTACTCCGGACTCGTATACGTGCCGCCGCGCTCCGATCCGTCCCGGCCGGCCATTCCCTCCATCATCCTCACGGTCAACCAGGTGCAGTGAACCACCGCCGCGACGGGGTCAGTCGCGCGGGGAGATGAGGTCCTCGGCATTCTGACGAACCTGCCAGTCGCGATCGGTGAGGGCGTGCTGCAATGCAGCCTCGACCTCCGGCCCGTCGAAGGGTGCGAGAGCGAGCACGGCCCGGCGTCGCACGGCGGGCTTGTCACGGCAGGCTGCGAGGATCGCCGGTAGTCCGCGGGGATCACCGATGGCGCCGAGTGCCGCCGCACATGCCTCGCGCACGAGCGCCTCGGGATGCGACGTGCAACGGTCGACGAGCAGTTCGATGTCCGCGTCGCGCGGGTGCTCCCTTTCTCCCAACGCCCACGCGGTCATCTCGGCGACGAACACCTCTGGGTCGTCGATGAGTCGCGCGACATCTGCCTCGGGCACGCCGGCCGCCATCTCTGCGGCCGTGCGCCTCACCTCGCGGTCGGGGTCGCCGGCCGACGCCTCGATCTCTGCCGCGCCGAGCACACCGATGCGCCGCAGCGCCCGCAGGGCACTGGCCCGCACGAGCGGCTCGGGGTCGGCGAGGGCTCCCCGGGCGGTGTCGATGTCGCCACGGAAGCCGGCCTCGATGATCTGCCACCGTCGTTCGGTTCCCATGGTCGTGCGCTCAGCCGAGCAATCCTCCGACGACCTGCAGCGCGGCGGCAAGGACGACGGACATGACGATCGCAGCGAGGGCACCGACCACCACGGCACCACCACCCAGTTTTCCCGCGGCGCGCAGGCGCTCGGCGGGTGCGGGTTCGCGGTGGAGCGGCGTCTCGAGTTGTTCCACCGGGACCGGAACCGGGCGCCGTCCAGCGGGGAAACGCAGCCTGTCGACGGCCCTCAACGCCCAGAATGCACCGACCACGACGACGAGGGCGACGATGGCAGTCTGTTCCGCGGTGACCGAGAGCACGGTCGACGCGATAGACACGGAAGCGGACATGACGAACACGAACAGCGACATGGTAACCCTGCCCCCGCCGCGGCCGACGGCCTCGGCTCGGGCACTGCGCGTGGCCCTGCCGCTCCTCACCCTGTCCTGGACCGTGCTCGCCGTCATCCTCGTGGCGTCGGTGGTGCGCGTGCAGCGCTGGGAGACGGCGCCCGGGTCCGCACTTGCCGTCGCCCCGCGCATCTCATTCACCGCCGGCACGGGTGAACTGCCGGAGCGCCACCCGGCGACGGGCGGCATCATGTTCGTGACGGCTCTCACCGGTCAACTCTCGGCGCTCGATGCGGTCCTCGGGTGGATCGATCCCCACGTGCAGGTCCAGACCTTCGAGGAGCGCTTCGGCACGCTCACTCCGTCACAGGTGCGGCGCCTCGGTTACCAGTCCATGGTGGGGTCGAAGGAGATCGCCGAGTACGTCGCCATGAGGAGACTCGGATACGAGGCCGAACTGGTCGAGGGCGACGTCGTCGTCGAACAGGTGGTGTGCGAAGGCACCCTTCCGGCGGTGGCGGCCTGCACCGTCCTCGACATCGGCGAGACCATCGTCGCCCTCGACGGTGTGCCGGTGCCGACGCTCACGGCCCTCACCGCCCAGATGGCGAATCGAAAGGTGGGCGACTCCGTCGTACTGAGCGTGATCCCATATTCGAAGGACGCCGTCGACAAGGACCCTGCCTCCGCGGAGAAGCGCACCCTCACCCTGATGGAGGACCCCGACACCCCGGGACGTCCCATCATCGGATTCGTCCCGGCCGACACCCGCACCGTGTCGCTGCCGTTCCGCGCCGAGATCTCCACCGCCGGCATCGGTGGGCCGTCAGCCGGTCTCGCCTTCACGCTCGCCCTGCTCGACGAACTCACCTCCGGGAACCTGATGGGCCGGGGCCGCGTGGCGGCAACGGGGACCATGTCGGCGGACGAGACCGTCGGTGCGATCGGGGCGCTCGAACAGAAGGCGGTCGCGGTGCGCGAATCCGGTGCGACGCTGTTCCTCGTCCCCGCGACCCAGACCGAAGCCGAACTTGCCGCGGCCCGTCGGGCGGCGGGCCCGGGGGTGCGCATCGTCCCGGTGGCCACCCTCGCCGATGCCCTCGCCGCCCTGAGAGCCAACGGGGGAGCACCACTGGACGAGCCCGGCATCTGATCGACGCCACCCCGTCGGTCGCCTCGTGCGATTGACACCATTTGAATGGAACAGGCTCCTACTGTGGAATGCGATGGCACTGTCGTTCTCGCGTCCCGATC
>JAULXU010000178.1:438-11043 GCA_032118285.1 Ilumatobacteraceae bacterium | reverse complement strand
CGCCGCCACGGGACTGGGTCGGGCGTGTTGGCGCCATGTGTCCGCGACCGATCGAGGCATGTCCACGAGATCGACGGCGAGCACACCGGGAACCGCCCTCAGCAGCTCGACGTCGACGCCGGTGCTCGTGCGCAGGATCGTCGCGGCATCGATGGTGCGCTCCTCGATGGCGGCAACACCGTGACACCAGAGAAAATCCGACACCGTTTCCGACGATGGCCCGTCGACGACGAGGTCGACGAGTGTCCAGACGGGATCAGTCGATCCGGCGGAGTTGCTCACGGAATCGAACACCCTTGTGCACATAGGCCCGAACGCCCATCTCGATGTCGGCGCGGCGCGCCCTGTCGGCCTTGACCACCGCCGGTGCACCCACGGCCAGTGCCCCTGCAGGAATCTCGGTGCCGTTGAGAACCACCGCATTGGCGGCGACAATCGCCCCGGTACCCACCCTCACCCGGTGCAGCACCACGGCACCGGAGGACACCTGGGCGAAATCCTCGATGACGCACCCCTCCAGGTGCGCGATGTGCCCGATGACGCAGTCGTTGCCGATGGTCGTGTGGTGCATCGGGGTCGTGTGCACCACGGTCCCGTCCTGGATGCTGGTGCGCTCACCGACGACGATGGCACCGTCGTCCCCGCGCAACACGGCCCCCGGCCACACCGAGCTCTGCGCTCCGAGCGTGACCGACCCGATGATCACCGCGTCCGGATGGACGTAGGCGTCCGGATGGATCGAGGGAACGGATTCACCGAGTGCGTAGATGGGCATGTCTCACGATAAACCCCGTCGCGGCCCGGGACGGGAACGCCCGCAGTGTTCCCGACGCGTGAATCCGGGGATACCGTAGGGCCGTTATGTCTCGCAGGATCGAAATCGAACTCACCAGCTCTCGTCCCGACGGGACCTGGACATGGCGAGCCGCTGGTGCCCGTGAACCCCGAGGAGTGCTCGAAGCCGCCGTACTGCCCGGTGGCGCGACGGTCAGCCAGGTGCTCACCGCCGAGGTGGAGACCGACCTGGACGGATCCAGGGTCCTGTCGATCGTGCCGCCCAAACAAAAAGCGGCCCGAACCGGGCTCCTCGAGATCCTCCCCTCGGAGAAGCCGTTCGAGCCCGTCACGCAGAAGCTGGCCCGACGCGCACGCGACGGTCGCGGTGATTCGCGCAAGGGCGGCCGTCGCCATGACGGCGCACCCGGCGAGTCCCGCCGGGGACCCGGGCGCGAGAAGAAGGAGGGCGACCGTCCGCGTCGTCCCTTCTTCGAGGCGCCTCCCGAGATTCCCCAGCGGCCCAAGCCGAAACGGGTGAAGCCCCGACGCGAGAATCTCGACACCGTGCTCGCCCAACTCCCGGAGGCGCACCGCGCCATCGCCGAAAAGGTGGTGGGCGGGGGTATTCCTGCCGTGCGATCCGCCATCGAGGAACAGAACACTCGTGCTGTCGCCGAGGGTCGCGAAAAGATCACCGCTGACGCCCTCGTCGCCGAGGCCGAACGACTGCTTCCGAGCCTCCGCCGAGCCGAGTGGATCGACAAGGCCGTGGCAGCTGAACGGATTCTCGATGATGTCGATGTGCGTGACCTGCGTTCCATCGTCAACGTCGGCGAGTCCCTCTCCGGCCATGACGATCGCACGAGAGCGCTCTTGGCGACGATGAAGACCGGCCTCGCCGCGCGCCAGGCCACCGAGACGAAACTGTGGCAGGAGGACATCCGGGCACTCGCAGAGGTCGGGCGCATCGTGCGGGCACTGCGTCTGTCCTCCCAGCCACCCAAGGCCGGAGTGCCCTTCCCCGCCGACCTCGCCGCACTGATGGCCGAGAAGGCGGTGGCCGCCCTCACCCCGGACGCGCCGGCGGATCGGTGGATCACCCTCCTCGAGCACGCCGCCTTCTCCCCCGTGCACGCTCGCATTCTCCCCGTAGCAGCTCCGGTGGCCGTGACGGAGGATCTGCTCAAGACGGTCACCCGACTCGGACCACTGATGCCCCAGGTCGCGACCCTGTTCGGGGTTGAAGTACCACCGGGCGCCAAGATGCCGCGCATGTTGCCCCCCTCCCGTCCGGACCGCAAGGCGAAGGAAACAAATCGTCGGGGCCCCGGCAACACGGCAAGCTCGACCCGTCGCGAGCAGAAGCCGCGCGTGGCCATGCCGGTCGGCGAGCAATCGACACCCGAAGAGGTGCACGAACCGACCGCTGCGGAGTCTCCGACGGCTCCCCCGGTTGCCGCGGACACCTCCGAGCCGATTGAAGCGCCCGACAGGACCGCTGACGTCGATCCACCGGTGGCGCCGGAGGCGATCGAGGTCGTCGAGCCGATGGAGACACCGGAGGAGACCGAGGTCGTCGGGCCGGTGGGTCGGCCAGCAACTGACGAACCGGCGTGAGAGCATTCGTACACGCCGAGGTCGACGGACACGTCGCCCTCATCACACTCGATCGTCCCGAGGCACGAAACGCGATCAACGGCGATGTCGCGAGGGATTTCGAGTCGGTTCTCGACCGACTGGAGGCGGACGGATCCGTTCGGGTGGCCATCCTCTCCGCCAACACGGCCGGCCAGGAACGCCCCGTCTTCTGTGCGGGCGCCGACCTCAAGGCGGTGAGTACCGGTGACTCCGGTCTCTCCACGCGAAAGGGAGGCTTCGCCGGATTCGTCTATAGAGAGCGGCGATTTCCCGTGATCGCGGCCGTGGACGGGCTCGCCACGGCGGGCGGATGCGAGATCGTGCTGGCCTGCGACATGGTCGTGGCTTCCGAGCGTTCCTCCTTCGGCCTGGCCGAGGTTCGCCGCAATCTCATCGCAGCCGCGGGCGGCTTGTTCCGTCTTCCGAGGGCGGTCGGTCGGGCCGTGGCCATGGAGGCGATTCTCACCGGTGAGCCCCTGCCGGCCACGCGTGCCCACCAACTGGGGCTGGTGAACCGCCTCGTGGCCGCCGAGCAGGTGACATCAGCGGCCCGGTCGCTGGCCGACCTCGTTGCCGCGGCGGCACCTCTCGCAGTGGCAGCCAGTCGACGCGTGGTCCTCGCCAGCGCCTACGAGGACGACGACACCTTGAGGCGCATGAGTGACACGGAGATCGCCGCCATCATGAGGAGCGAGGACACCCGTGAGGGCCTCGCCGCCTTCATCGAGAAGCGTCCGCCCCGCTGGCAGGGCCACTGAGAGTCCGACCGACGAGAATTGTCCGGGCCACCATCCCGTTTCGTTCGAACAGATTTTTCAGGGAGCGGTCGCCGGGCTGGGCACTGGAGACCAACTCGGTGCCACCGCGCAGCACAACCTCGTCGGCACACGACCTGACCATTGCGTCGCCCATGCCGATGCCGCGCGCGTCCTCGAGGACATGCACCCGATCGATGCTCCATGTCGTCTCCCCCGTGCGGGAACACCCGAGACTGCCCAGCACCTCGCCGTCCGCCTCGCCGACGAGCACGAATCCCTCGCGGGGCTCCTCTGTCGGGACCAACCGGCTCCCCCTGTAGCGGGCGCCCTCCTCGGCAGCCGCCCGCTGGATAAATGCAATCCTGTCCGAGTCAGCCTCCGTGGCCAACCGGATCCGGAAGCCGCTCATCTCATGTCTCCGGCGGAGTCGGGGGCGGCCACGGTGCCACAACGGTCGGCTCCGAGTCGGATGCGCTCCGGGGATGGTCGACACCGGGAGATCCGGCCGACCTCGCCCACTTGCGCGCCTCACTCAGCAACATCTTCACGGCGAACTCCCCCACCATCCTCGCCGCCGGAGCCTGGCGCTGCATCTCCCGTGAGGACGTCTCCACCCCGTGGACGATCGATTTCACGATCGATCTGGAGACCTCCACGGGTGTCATTTCCTGCGCTTTTTCGGGGTCGTGGCGACGAACACCGGACACGCCTCGTCACCAACCGGACACGCCGGTGCGCTCTGACGCACCAGAAGGAAGCAACTCGAGCACATCACCTCGTCGGCTCTCTTCGGCTGCAGGGAATCCTCGCCGGAGGTCTTGTCGTCGACCTCCTCGCTCTCCTCGTCCTCCGCCGGGACATCCTCGGACGCCAGACGATCCTTCAGAATCTCAGCGAGGTCCTCCTCCACGTCGTCCGGGGCGACGACATCATCGTCGTCCTCGTCCCGGGTCTTGCGCCCCTTCGCCGTGACGGGCTCGTCGTCGCCGTTGTCGTCGTCGGCATCCTCGTCAACGTCGTCGCCGACAGCGTCGACGTCCTCCTCGAGAAAGTCTTCGTCCACCTCCAGCTCGTCGATGACGTCGGGGTCGGTCTCTTCGATTTCGAGACCCTCGATGTCTTCCGGGTCGATGTCGTCCTTTGCCACCCTGGTCTCCTTCTCGGTGCCCGCGGGATACTAGACAGGGGGTGGCCCGGAACCACGTTCATCTGCTCCAGGGGACGGGCGGAGTGACCCCCGTCACGTGCGGAGGTCAGGTTCGCGGTTCAGCCCCCCGGCGAGCCTCGGCGCGCCTCTCCGACTCGAGACGCTCCAGTTCGGGGGCATCGAGGGTCATGTGCGTCATCGCCGCTGCCACCGCTCGATGTCCGGCCACATCGCGAATCTGACGGTGCATCTCGAGCGCGACCCGCCGGTAGGACGGATGTCCCTGGGGACCCGAGCGCAATTCGAGCATGTGCATCGCCTCGCGGGCGTTGAACTGCATCACATAGCGGATGCGGTGGGCCATGGACACCGCGTAGGAGGCCTGCTCGGGATGATCCGGATGCAGGTCCTCGTAGAGCGCGTGCGAGCGCGCCATGACCTCGTCGAAGTCGGAGGCGGAACCGGCCGCTTCAACGAGCTCCGGGCGCACGTAGCCATGGAACGGGGTGAGGGGCTGCCACTCGATGGTGAGAAGCCGATGACGCTGCAGGTCGCGAAAGGCCCCGTAGTCCGACAGCACGTCGAAGCGGTAATCGGTCCGCTCGAAGGCCCGACCGGGCCTGTGGCGGCGGTTGGCCCGATCCCCCACGTACGCCGCGATGATGCGCGCCTTCTCATCCACCGACATGCGGGAGACCCGCTCGAGAATCTGGGACTCGGGCAGATGGGTGTGGGGATAGCACGCCGCGGCGACGAGCTTGTCCTCTCCGTCGGGATCGAAGTGCACGAGCGTGACCTCGTCGCTGTCGCGGGCGACCTCGTCCCTGAAAAAGTGCTCGACCACCTCGCCGGTGTCCGACGCAGTCCGCTTCAGGTAGTCCGACCACTCGCCGCCACGGTCCGGGATGTCGACACGGCGCAGGAACGACGGGATCACCTTCCGGAGCTCGACGAGCATGAGGTCCGCGTAGTGGCGTGCCTCGGGAAGGGGATGCGAGCGCATCCGCAGCAGCAGGTTCTCGAACGCCTGGCCCGATCCGTAGATGCCCACGTTCGAGAGCGAGGCGGCCGGAAGTGCGCCGCGGACCGCATCGAGCGCCTTGGCCCTCGTCGCCTGTCGGTAGATGAAATCGCTGTCACCGGGGCCCTTCGGGACGGAGGCGCGAACATGTTCCGTGACCCGCACCGCCATCGCGCTGTAGGCGTCGAACATGCGGTCCATGTCTCCGACGTACCGGGTTCCGAAACGACCCGCGAGCACGTCGGGATCACGGTGGTACCGGTAACGCCCGCCCAGCCGCTCGTCATAGGAGATGTACCTCGTGCTCTGCTCGAGGTAGCTCATGAGGCGTCCCCACTCGAGGATCTTCGTGAGGATGTTGGAGGCCTGCTCACAGGCCAGGTGAACTCCGCCGAGCTGGGCGACGGAGTCGTCGCCGTACTCGACGAAGACCCTCTCGTAGAGCGATTCGGCCTTGTCCACCCCGACGGTCGCATCCACCGCCGCGTCGCCCTCGACCTCCAGGTCGTTGAGGAACTCGTCCAGGAAGAGCCGCCGCAGACTCCGCGGACTGCGGCTGTACCGGGCGAACAGCGCACCCTTGACCACCTCGGGGAGGTTCACCAGCGCGAACACCGGCAGGTCGAGATTCGTGAAATAGCGCCTCAACACATCCGATTCATCGGATGTGAACTCCTCGGGCACGTAGACGCTCACGGATGTCCACCTTAGGTTTCCGCGTTGCGCCGACCGTGGATTGCCTAGAGCACCGCGGCCGAGCGTCTGGTGTTCTCGAACTCTCGTTTCGTCCGGGATCTCAGGTCGGGATCCGTCCAGAAATCAAGTGCGCACAGGGCCAGCAACTTGGCCCCGTCCACCACCGCCCGGTCGGCCAGTGGACCCCGGGAATGGCGGGCGAAGTCCTCGGTGTGGATCACCGAACCCGGGGGTGCCGAGGCGATCATCGGGTGGATCGTGGGAACCAGATGGCTGACGTTCCCCATGTCCGTGCTGCCCACCACGCGCGCACCTCCCGAACCCGGGTCGCCGACGGAGCGCCCGAGCCCGGCGGCGTGGTGGACCCAGAGCGACGACATCTCGACGTTGGCCAGGAGATCGGCGTAGGTCTCGCCCGGGAAGCGATGCCGGGAGGCACACCCGCAGGCATGTGCTCCGGCTTCCAGTGCGGCCACTACGCGCGGGGTGAGCGCATCGAGTGACTCCAGGGTGTCGCTGCGCACGTACCACCGACTCGACGCGTGCCTGGGAACGATGTTGGGTTTCTCGCCCGCCCGCGTCAGGATGCCGTGCACCCGCTCGGTGGGACGGATGTGCTGACGCAGCGTTGCGACACCCATGTAGCCGAGCACCGCGGCATCGAGCGCGTTGCGACCCATGTGGGGCGCCGCGGCCGCATGGGCCTCCACCCCCTCGTAGTCGAACTCCAACTGACGCAGTGCGATGGCATCGATCGTGGTCAGGTCGTGCCCTGCGGAGTGCACCATCATCGCCATCTCGACCGTCTCCAAGGCACCGTTGCGGGCCATGATGATCTTGCCTCCGCCGCCCTCTTCGGCCGGTGTGCCGAGCCACCGCAGACGTCCCCCGGCGTCATCGGCCACGGTCGCCAGCGCGATTGCGGCCCCCAGACCGGCCGCGGCGATGACGTTGTGGCCGCACCCGTGCCCGATCCCGGGAAGCGCGTCGTATTCGCTCATCACGCACACGACCGGGCCGGTCCCGGTCTCTCCGTGCACGGCCGTCTCCAGCCCGAACGCACCGCGCTCGGAGGCGAGACCGTTCCGGGAAGCCGACTCGGCGAGGAGGGCCGAGGCGAAATGTTCCTCGAAATTCTCCTCGGGTGAGTCGTGGATGAGGTGGGACACCTCGACGAGTTCGTCAGCCACCGCATCCACCCGTTCGAGCATCCGGCGTCTGAGCAGTTCCACTTCCGAGGTCATGTCAATCCTCCCTGTCCGAGTGGTCAATGACGATCTTGCCGAGATGACGCCCCTCGTCAAGGCGTGCAAGAGCGGAGGGATACTCGGCAAAGGTGTGGACAGAATCCACCTCGACCGGGAGGCCGTCGGCGAGGAGTTCGCACACCTCGTCGAAGTCCTCCGCCGAGCCCATCGACGAACCGATGATCTCCTGCTGTCGCCAGAACAGCGGCGGCAACGCCAGGTCGACCCTGCTGCCGGAGGTGCCCCCGACCACGACGAGCCTGCCCCCGGGCCTCAACGCGGCCACCGACTTCTCCCAGGTCGCCGGCCCGACGCTCTCGAGAACCACGTCGGCATTCACGTCCCACATCGAATCCTCGGTGTCGAGAACCTGGTCGACCCCGGCACGGAGGGCGGCGGCGCGTTTGTCCGGATCGCGACTCGTGGCGACCACCCGCGCACCTCGCCGGGCGGCGATGGTGGCGGCCGCCATCGACACCCCCGAGCCGATGCCCACAACGAGAAGGGTCTCCTCGCACGCCAGACGAGCGCGGCGCAGGGCACGCAATGCCGTCACGTAGGCGACGGGAAAGGCGGCGCATTCGTGCCACGTGCGGCCGCGGGGCCGGGGCCGAACATTTCGCGCGGGCACAGCCACCAGGGCAGCGTGGCCGCCCCAGCGGTGCTCTCCGATGATGCGAAATCCGCGTCCCAGTGGGGAGTCCCGTCCCCACGTGGCGATGTCCTCGACGGGCGACACTCCCGGGTTCACGACAACCTCGTCGCCGAGACGCACAGTGGCCACTTCGGTCCCGACCGCCTGCACGACACCGGCGACGTCACAGCCCGGCACGTGGGGCAGTGGAGGCCGGGGTCGACCACGGGTGGCCCAGAGATCCATGTGATTGAGAGCCGATGCGACGGGACGCACGAGAACCTCGTCCGGCAGAGGCACCGGATCGCCGATCACTCCCCGGCGGTATCCGCCGGGTGATGCGTCGAGAATCCAGGCGTCCACGGGCGAATGGTAGACGACCCGTCGATCAGACCACGACGACGAGAGCATCGGGATGCAACGAGACCTCGACACGTCGCCAGTTCCGGATCCTCCTGCCGTCGATTCGCAGAGCGTCTCCACGACCCACGCTCTCGATCGACCATGTCTCCGCCCGTGTGATGCTGATGTTCGGATGGGGCAGATGCGAACCGGTCAGCGAGCGATGCAACGCCTCCCGACGCTCCCGCCGCGCCATCGACGGCTCCACCACCAGCACCTCGAACACGCCATCGTTCGGATGGGCTCGGGGCGCAAGATTGCGCCGACCGAGAAAGCCGGTGTTGAGAATCGCGACCACCCGCATGCGGCTCCACCACCGTCCTGCCACGACCGAGGAAACCGCCCGGTGCAACGACACACGACCCCCGGGATGCTCCACCGCCACCTCCAACACGTCCACGTCCAGCTCGGTGCAACCATCGCCGGTGTGCGGGAACCCGGGACGACCGAGGGCGCGGTGGAGGTCGCCACCCGTGAGGACGACCCGCACTCCCTGTTGGGCCGCCGCCTCGGCATCGTCGGCCACGTTCACCACCGACACCGGACCCGAGACCCTGCGACCCCAGTCCTCTCCGGGGCGAATCGTCACCGTCCTCCCCCTCCGGACGCGACGACGCCATGGTCGAGGAGTTCTGCCGCTCGCGCCGCGGAATCTGCCACCGCCGCCGATGGAGCACTCGCGGCCACCTGACGACACAGATCGATCAGTTGACGCATGGTGCGCACGAAGTCCCCCGGGGTCACCTCAGGATCGAGCACCCGCGAGAGTGGCCGACCCAACGCCCACTGGATCGTCTCCCAGGCCAGACCCGCGTCGGGGGATCGGTGGAGCGTCATTCCCCGGGCTCGCTCGGCCGTGTGCAGAGTCACACTCACCTTCTCGAGGCGCTTCACCCTGTTGCGCACGGTGTCATTGGGCCAACGGACCGACGACTCCGCACCCCCGCGGGGCTCCCACACGAGACTGGACAGGACACCGGCGAGGTCCACCGGGGACAGGGCATCGAAGACGCCCCTGGATGCGGCCTCCACCACGAGCAGGTCCGACTCGTGGAAGACCCCGGCGAGCATGGTGCCCTTCTCCGTCAGCGACCAGCCCTCCACACAGCCGTATTCGACGAGCAGGTCCACCACATCCATGAAACGTGCGGTCACGGACCCGGCGCGGGCCTCGGTCCTCCGCTCCATCTGCTCGATCTCTCGACGGAGACGCTTCTCGTGCGCACGCGACAGGGGCACCTCCTGATTCCGTGGTCCCGCCCCCTCCACGGGACGAACCACGGGATTCTCGTCGAGACGGGCACGGACCAAACGGGCCGCCGCCTCGCGCACGAATTCGCTGCGAGCAGGCTCGAACGGCTGGGGCAGATCGACCCGCGTCCCGCGCATGGGCAATGCCCTCAGGTCGCGCGCCATGACGTCGACGAGCTTGCGCGAGGGGGTGAGCACCGTCAGACGGTGTCCCGAGCGTCGCGCGGCCGTTGCGATCACGAGCCCCCTCCCGCGGATGTTGGCGGCATCGAAGAGAACGACGTCCCCGGGCCTCAGGGCCCGAAGGGCAATCTCGGCCTCGACCTGGGTCGCAGCTTCCATGGCGACATCGGCGGTGTCCGGCTCGACCGTCTCTTCCGGTGCGCGCGGGTGGCTCCGCTCCAGCGCCGCCAACTCCCTGCGCCTTCTCTCGAGAAGGGCTTCAGATGTGACGACGTCGCGGTCCGCCTGGAACTGGGCGAAGGACAGGTTCAACACGTGGGACGTCCCCTCGCGGGAGTGCCGTCGCACCATGTTGACGGCCATGTTGAACGTGGGACGGAAGGCAGACACCAGCCGGAAACTGCGGGACAATGCGAGTTGGGCGACCTGATCGAAGGTGACCCACGGATTCCACAGCACCACCGCGTGGCCGATGTCGTCCAGTCCTCGCCTTCCGGCACGACCGGTGAGTTGGGTGAACTCCGAGGCGCGCAGGAGCGAATGGTGCTCACCCGTGTACTTGGTGATCTTCTCGATCACCACCGCGCGCGCCGGCATGTTGATGCCGACGGCGAGGGTCTCGGTCGCGAAGACCACCTTCACCAACCCGCGCACGAAGCATTCCTCGACCGCCTCCTTGAAGAGGGGAATCATGCCGGCGTGGTGGCAGGCAATTCCCGTCGCGACATCCGAGAGGAATCCGTCGTATCCGAGCGCGTCGAGGTCGTCGTCCGACAGGCGAGCGCAGTGCCGTTCGACGACGGCACGTATTTCCTCCTCCTCCTCGGAGGAGGAGAGCACCAGGCCCTGCC
>JAULXU010000178.1:0-428 GCA_032118285.1 Ilumatobacteraceae bacterium | reverse complement strand
GGCGTCCTCGCACTGGGCGCGGCTGAAGATGAAGACGATGGCCGGCAACATCCCGTGATCCTCCAGCAGTTCCACCGTCTCCGGTCGCGATGGTGCGGCGAACCGGGACCGCCGACCCGTGGCCGAGCCGCCGCCCCTGCTGCGGCCGCGCCCCGAGGCGGCACCGCCGCCGGCTCCGGACGCAAGCAGGCGCTGCACGCGTACGTTGACCTGTCCCCCGGGCACCGTGTCGTGCATCACCGTGGTCGAGGAGGCCTTGTCGTGCCACGCGAAGTGGTGAACCAGTTCCACGGGTCGCGTCGTCTCGACCACGACATCCGTGCGACCGCGCACGGTCGTCAGCCACTCCCCCACCTCGGTGGCATTCGAGACCGTGGCCGAGAGGCACACCAACTGGACCTCGGGGTCGAGTTGGATGATCACCTCCT
>JAULXU010000177.1:0-2663 GCA_032118285.1 Ilumatobacteraceae bacterium | reverse complement strand
GGCGGCTCCGCCCTCGTCGTCTTCCGGTGCGGTCGATCCGCTCGCCGGCCTGACGGTGGCCGCCGAGAGACGCACGGGCTACGACCGCGACCTGTTCGTGCACTGGATCGACGCCGACGGTGACGGTTGCACCACCCGTTTCGAGGTGCTCATCATCGAATCGCGCACCCCGGTGAGCATCAGCGGATCGTGCACCCTGTCGGGGGGAAGTTGGGTGTCGCCCTTCGACGGGGTGGCAACCACCAACCCGTCGGACCTCGACATCGATCATCTGGTACCCCTCGCCGAGGCATGGGATTCGGGCGCCCACTCGTGGAGTGCGTCCCGCCGGCGGGCCTTCGCCAACGACCTCGATCTCGCCGCCGCACTCGTCGCCGTGACGGACAATCTCAACCAACAGAAGGGCGACCGAGACCCGGCCGAGTGGCTGCCGCCACGCGCCGCCTACCGGTGCACCTACGTGCGCGACTGGATCGCGGTGAAGAAGAAGTGGGAACTCAGCATCGACCCCGCCGAGGCCGACGCCCTGCGACGCGTGCTGGCGACGTGCTGACTCGGCGTCAGCCGGCGATGCCCACGGGGCACGACACACCCGTGCCGCCGAGCCCGCAGTATCCATTCGGATTCTTGGCGAGGTACTTCTGGTGGTACTCCTCGGCCGGGTGGAACACGCCGAGCGGGGCGATCTCGGTGGTGATCGGTCCGTACCCGGCGGCGGTGAGCACCTCCTGGTACGCCGCACGCGATGCCTCGGCAGCGGCGCGCTGGGCATCGTCGAGCCAATAGATCGCGCTGCGGTACTGCGGGCCGATGTCGGCACCCTGGCGGTCGCCCTGGGTGGGGTCGTGGTTCTCCCAGAAGATGCGCAGCATCTCGGCGAGCGAGATCTCTGCGGGGTCGAACACCGCGAGCACCACCTCGGCGTGCCCGGTGCGACCGCCGCACACCTGCTGATACGTGGGGGCATCAACGGTGCCGCCGGCATAGCCCACCGCGGTGGCGACGACACCCGGTGTGGTCCAGTAGCGGCGCTCCGCCCCCCAGAAGCAACCCATGCCCACGACGATCGCCTCGCACCCGGCGGGGAATCCGTCGTCGAGTCGTATGCCGAACTTTTCCAGGTCCATGCTCAGGAAAGGTAGTCCGCCAGCGGCGCGGGGCGCAGCCCGAGGCGGTCAAGTTCGGCGGCCAGCATCTTCAGGCTGTTGAGGAGGTCGGGCACGAAGTGCAGCAGGATGATGTCGCCCTTGCGCACCGGTGAGTCCCCCCACGTGTGGATGCCGGCCCGGTTCACCGACACCCGCCACATGACCACGTGGGTGATGCCACACGCCGCCGCGGCCTGGTACGTGGTCTCGTCGCGGCTGCCGAAGGGAGGGCGGAACCACTTCCGTGCCTTCCACGTGGCGGCCTCGATGCGGCGCTGTGCTCCGCAGATCTCTGCCTTCTGGCGCTCGAAGCTCATGCCCTTCAGGGCGCGGTGCGTGGAGGAATGGTTGGCGAAATCGGAGCCGGATCCGAGCAGGGAGAAGAACGACGTGGACTCCCACTCGTCGAGCTGCCCGGTGAGTATGAAGTTCGTGATGGGCCAGCCGCGCTGCTCCAGCCATGCGGCCACGGCCGGGTCGCGGGTGAGCCCGTCGTCGATGGTGACGAACACGACGGGGTCGTCCGTCTTCACCCGGTTGAGCACGATGGCCTGCCGGCGCACGGCATGTGCGGGTGTCTCGGCACCGGCGGCCACCACGGGCACGAGCGCGCAGATGGCAAGAAGAACCCGAGTGCCCGGGCCGGTGCTGATCACCGCGCCAGTGTAGGAAGTCGCAAGGAGAGCCATCCCATCGAATGTGAAGACGACATGCGGTTCCGCACGGGATCACCGCAATGGGCCGACAGTCAATGAACGGCTCTCGTCACTTCTCGATTCCGTTGAGGGAGCGCAGTCGGGACCGGGGGACGACTGATTCCTGGATGTCGAGGAACTCCTCGCACCCGGGCAACACCCGAAGCCCGGCCGACGTCGCGATGAGACAGGTGGACACGTCACCCTCGGCAGCCGCGGCCGTTGCCACCTCGCGCGCGGTGTCCACGACCAGCACGACGAGACGGGTGGTCGTGCCATCGAGGTCCGCCCACGAATATGACGTTCCTGCCAGCGGCATGTCCCGGATACGAGCCAGTTCGGCGGCCACACGACCCGGCGAGGTTTGCCCGCGTCGGAGACGCGAGGCCTCATCAGCGAGCAGGTCGGCGTCGGTCACGAGGCAGGGGACGAGCATCAACTCGTCGGAGAACGTGGGGGGACACCAGGAATCCCCTATCGGGGGCACGGCCACCTCTCCGAGCGCCCGACGCATCTCGGACACGATCGTCGAGAACGTGGCGTCGGAGACGTCCATCTCCCACATCGCGGTGCGTGCCGCCGAACGTCGGCACCTCTCGCGGTTCAGCGTCATCCATGTCAACAGTTCGAGTGCTCGACTCTTGCGGAAGACCGCACGCTCGCCGGCTCGGTTCTCCGCCACCGGATGGCCGAGAACGCGCACCTGGATGAGCCAGTCGTCCTCGACACCGCCTCGTCTCTCCGACGAGGGTTCGGGACGCTCGACTGCTGCGAGCAGACCCGTGAGCTCGAGGTTCGACGACACCATTTCGTCGGTCTC
>JAULXU010000176.1:0-5032 GCA_032118285.1 Ilumatobacteraceae bacterium | reverse complement strand
TGGGGCAAGATGCACACGCGCACGGTCGACGACCTGTCTTCGTCGTATCCGCGACTGCGGGAATTCCTCGACCTGCGCGTCCGCCTCGACCCGGAGCGCGTGTTCGCCAACGTGTACACCGACCGGGTGTTCGGCCGATGACCGGCATCGACCGCGCCCGACTGGCCGAGCGCCACGCCGCGGAGCTCGACCTCTTCGACTCACTCCATCCCGCCTCGGCGAGTCTGGCCGCCGAGGCCCGTCGACACCTTCTTTCCGGGGTGCCGATGCCCTGGATGACCCGGTGGCCCGGTCGGTTCCCGCTCTTCGTGGCCCACGCGGACGGGGGTCGTTTCACGGACGTGGACGGCATCGAGTACGTGGATCTGTGCATGGGGGACACCGGGGCGATGACCGGTCACGCACTTCCCCAGGTGGCCGAGGCACTTCATTCGCGGGCGAGGAGGGGAATCACGACGATGCTTCCCGACGAGGACGCCACATGGATCGGCGCCGAGCTCGCGCGCCGATTCCGGCTCCCCTCGTGGCAGTTCGCCATGACCGCCACCGATGCCAACCGCTTCGTCCTGCGTTTCGCCCGGCACCTCACGGGTCGGGACCGCATCGCCGTGATGGACTGGTGCTACCACGGAACGGTCGACGAGACACTCGCCGTCCGCGGAGCCGACGGTGGCGTGCTGGCGCGTCCGGGTGCGATCGGACCGGCCGTGGACGTCGCGCTCACCACGAGGGTCGTTCCCTTCAACGACCCCGATGCGCTCGAGGAGATCCTGTCCGGTGGCGACGTGGCCTGTCTGCTCATGGAGCCTGCACTGACGAACATCGGCATCGTCCTGCCCGAGCCGGGATACCTGGAGAAGGTCCGCGACATCACACGGCGACACGGGGTGTTGCTCGTGATCGACGAGACACACACGATCTGTGCGGGTCCCGGCGGCTGCACGGCCGAATGGGGCCTGGATCCCGATTTTCTCGTGCTCGGCAAGCCGATCGGGGGCGGAATGCCGGCCGCCGTCTACGGAATGACCGCCGAGGTG
This sequence comes from Ilumatobacteraceae bacterium, assembly GCA_032118285.1. GTDB lineage: Bacteria > Actinomycetota > Acidimicrobiia > Acidimicrobiales > Ilumatobacteraceae > UBA2093. The sequence goes on along the minus strand of JAULXU010000176.1, from coordinate 3,995 downwards.
GCGGGACGCCTGGAACAGGCGCTCTCCCTGGACTCCGTCGACGTCTCCGGCGTGGGTGGAACGCTCACGGGGAACGCGCTGGCGCTCGCCGCCGTCCGGGCGACGCTGTCCACGACGCTGCGCACCGAGGACTTCGCCCGCATGATTCCCCTCGCGGAGCGCTGGACGGAGGCGGTGCGCGGTGTCATCGGGGATCGTGGTCTCCCGTGGCACGTGCAGCGTCTCGGGTGCCGCGCCGAGTACTGGTTCTGTCCGCCGCCGCGCGACGGGGCCGCCGCGGCCGCGGCCTCCGATCACGCGCTCGAGGCATACATGCATCTCTATGCGCTCAATCGGGGGGTCATGCTCACCCCGTTCCACAACATGGCACTGTTCTCACCAGCCCATGTTCCCGCCGACGTCGATCGCCACACCGGGGTCTTCGCCGGGGCCGTCGACTCCCTGATCACGTGACGGAGCTGGAGCTGGCCGCCGCCGTGCTGGCGGTGGGTGCGGCCGCATTGGTGCAGTCGCTGTCGGGATTCGGTTTCGCTCTCCTGGCGGTGCCGCTCATGTCACTGGCGGTGGACGTCCGCCTCGCGGTCGTCACGTCGACGCTCGTGTCGGTGGCCACCACGCTGTTCAACGCCGTGCGCGAGCGCCACGAGGCGGACCGTGTGCTCGCGCGCACGCTCATCGTCTCGTCCCTGGCCGGCATGCCCTTCGGTTTCGCCGCGTTCATTCTTCTCGGCCAACGTCAATTGAAGATCATGCTCGGGGTCATCGTGCTCGTCATGACTCTCGTGTTGGTGCGCGGTGTCGTCCTGTCGGCGGGCTCGCGACGCCAGGAATGGGCGAGCGGCTGGCTGAGCGGATTTCTCGCCGTGTCGTTGTCGACGAACGGACCGCCCCTCGTCTTCCTTCTGCAGGGACGCAGCGTCGCTCCCGCGGTGTTCCGCGGCACCATCAGCCGGGTGTTCCTCGTGAGCAACCTGACCACCGTGACCGTCTTCCTGTTGGCGGGACGCATCGGTCGTGACGCGCTGGTGGTGGTCGCCGCGTCGTCGCCGGTCGTGCTGGCGGCCTCGGTGGCGGGTCTGCGCATCAGACCACGACTCGACGCGGAGAGGTTCAGGCACCTCGTTCTCGGATTGCTCTTTCTCTCGGGTGCCGCGGCTCTCGTCACCGCCCTGTGAGGCGACTCAGCCGGCACCGAACATCGTGAGCCATTGCTCCCGTGTGCGGGGGCGGTAGACGAAGTTGTGCTGTTTGACCTCGCCGAGCGGCGCTGCGGGCGAACTCGAGTACATGTGCCCGGGCAGGACGACGGTCGAATCGGGCAGTTCGGCGAGGCGCACGAGGCTCTCGTACATGGCGCCGGGGTCCGATCCCGGCAGATCGGTGCGGCCACAGCCGTCCAGAAAGAGGGTGTCGCCCGAGACGAGACCGCCCTGCACCAGGAAGCACTGGCTCCCGGGCGTGTGGCCGGGAGTGTGGATGCATGTGACGTCGATGGAACCGATGCGCAACACGTCACCAGAGGAACAGACGCGCAGATGATCCGATCCGACGCCCGTGGTGCGCTCGACCCAAGGGGCCTCGTGCTCGTTCACATGGATCGGCACGTCATGGGTGGCCAGGAGGGCCGCGATTCCCTCGATCTCGTGTCCGAACAGGGATCCGCCGACGTGGTCGGCGTGGTAGTGGGTGACGAGGACGCCCGTGATGCGCATGTCGTCGGCCTCCGCGGCGTCGACCAGATCGGCCACTCGATAGGCCGGATCGACCACGAGACATTCCCCGGTGGAGCGGTCGCCGATGAGGTACGCGAAGTTGACCATCTGACGGGCAACGGCGTCGTCGTCCGCGAAGTCGCGTCCCCCGAGCAATTGGCGGAAGTACAGACGGTCGTCGGTTGCGGTGCTCACGCGGGCCACACTAGGGGGATGGGCGAAGCACTCTCCGTGACGGCGGGGGACCGACTGGTGGTCGGTTCGACGATGGTGGAGGTGGATGGGTCGACGGCCGATGCCGTCGCCGGGGGTGGACGACTTCTCGGCGTGGCGGCGACGGGCCGCCTGAGGGTCATCCCGGCAGCGGTGGACGAACTCGTCGCGGGGGCCGTCGATGCGGCTCTCGGAGCGTTTTCACGTCTTGCTGAACTTCCCGACGAGGCGCTCGACAGGTTCTATGCCGAGGCGGCGCGACTCCTGGCCGACGACAGGGTGTTTTCTCCGGTGGCCGCCGCCAATGTCGCCGACGTGGCGGACGCCAGGGCGCGGGGACGTTCCACGACCCGGCTCGAGCTCGGTGCACGGATGCGATCGGACATGGTGGAGGCTTTCGGCATGTGGGCCGGGCTCGACGGAGGCCGAGGCCGCGTCCTCTCGCGAACCGTCCACGAAGGGTGGACCGTCGAGGAACAGGTGGCGCCCCTCGGCGTCGTCGGATTCGTGTTCGAGGGCAGACCCAACGTGTTCGCCGACGCGACCGGGGTGCTGCGCACCGGCAACACGGTGGTGTTCCGCATCGGACGCGACGCACTCGGGACGGCACGGGCCCTCATGGAGGCGGTCGTCGAGCCGGCCGCCCGCGTCGCCGGACTGCCTGCCGGTTCGGTGCAGCTCCTCGACTCCCCGGAGCATGCGGCTGGCTGGGCGCTCTTCGCCGATCCGCGAATTGCGTTGGCCGTTGCCCGGGGATCGGGGGAGGCGGTGACGGAACTCGGCGCCATCGCGCGACAGTCGGGAGTCCCCGTGAGCCTGCACGGCACGGGAGGAGCGTGGATCCTCGCCGGACGGACGGCGGACGCCGCACGTCTCGCCGCTTCGGTCGAGCACAGTCTGGATCGCAAGGTCTGCAACACGGTCAACGTGGTGTGCGTGGTGCGCGAGAGATCGGCCGAGCTCGTCCCTCTCGTTGTGGACGCCGCCGACCGGGCCGCGTTCGCGCGCGGGATGCGCGCGCGAATCCATGCAGTGGGCGGAGCAGAGGCTCTCATCGGGGTGACCGAAGAGATCGAGGTGCGGCGAGCCGATGGCGTCGTGCGGGAACCGCGGGTGACCGTGGGTACCGAGGAGGCGCTCGGACACGAGTTCGAGTGGGAGGAGAACCCCGAGTTCCACCTCGTTTTGGTGGATTCTCTCGAGCGCGGGGTCGATCTTTTCAACTCCCGCAGTCCGCGCTTCGTCGCCAGTGTCCTCGCCGACGAGGAGGAGGCGTCGACTGCCATCGCACGAATAGACGCTCCCTTCGTCGGGGACGGCTTCACGCGCTGGGTCGACGGCCAGTACGCGCTCGGCCGACCGGAGCTGGGACTTTCGAACTGGCAGAACGGACGTCTGCTGGCGAGGAGCGGCATCCTGTCGGGGGACGCGGTGTCGACCGTCCGGATGCGGGTGCACCAGCAGGACCCCCACGTCCACAGGTGATCAGGGGGAGGCGGGCAACTCCACGTTGTCGATGAGTCGCACCCCGTCGCACCACATCGCGGCACAGACGACAGCGCCCGCGCCGGAGTCGGCGAGTTCAGCGAGGGTGTCCGGGTGGACAACACTGACGTACTCGAGGCGGCATCCCTCGGTCAGGGCTACGGCGCGGGCCACGAGATCGCAGAGTTCACCCGCGCCGGTCACGCCGCGGCTGTGCGCGTCACGGGCGGCGGAGAGTCCGCGCCACAGGCATGTCGCAGCCTCACGGGCGGGCCCGTCGAGTCTGGCGTTGCGGCTGGACATGGCGAGGCCATCGGTCTCGCGTCGGGTCGGCACCGCGCGGATCTCCACGGGGATGTTCAGGTCGGTGATGACGCGCCGCACGACGGCCACCTGCTGCCAATCCTTCGCCCCGAACCAGGCCCGGGACGGCTCGACGATGTGGAGGAGCTTCGTGACGACGGTGGCCACGCCGTCGAAGTGGCCGGGACGGTGGATCCCCTCCATCGACCCGGCGAGTGTTCTGACACTCACGCGCGTGTCGTGCCCCGGTGGATACATCGCGGGCGGTGCCGGAGCGAAGAC
>JAULXU010000175.1:1438-10934 GCA_032118285.1 Ilumatobacteraceae bacterium | reverse complement strand
GGCACGGTCCGCTCGCCGAGAATCTGCTTCACCACCATGATCGCCTCGGCGTAGGCCACGTGGGCGAGCTGCGGTGTGTTGACCAGATCGCCGATGGCCCACACTCCCTCGACACCGGTGCGGAGCCACTCGTCCACCTCGACGAATCCCCGCGAATCGGTCCTCACCTGCGTTGCGGCAAGACCGAGCATGTCGGGGAAGGGTCGCCGGCCGATGGAGACGATCGCCGCGTCGACCTCCAGGGTCTCGCCCTCTCCGAAATGCACCACTGTCGGGCCCTTGCCCGTGGGTGCGTGGCTCTTCACCGCGACACCAGTGCGGATGCTGATGCCCTTTTTCTCGAAGGAGCGCTCGACCACGCGGGCGAGATCGGCATCGAGGCCGGGAAGAATCTTGGGCAGGCCCTCGAGGATCGTCACCTGCGCGCCGAGATCGGCGAATGTCGAGGCGAACTCGCAACCGATTGCACCGCCGCCGATGACCGCGATGCGCGGGGGAATGCGGTCGAGCATCAGCACCTCGTCCGAGGTCATGATCGGACCGCCCGGCTCGAAGCCGGGGATGGTGCGCGGCACGCTTCCCGAGGCGAGAATGACCGTGTCGCCGCGCAGCACCGTGGTGGTGCCGTCGGCACCCGCAACCGTGACGGACCGATCCGCGCCGAGCGAACCGGTGCCGAGCAGATAGGTGACCTTCTTGGACTTGGTGAGGCCGGTGAGCCCCTTCACGAGGCCGTCGACGATCTTGGTCTTGCGGGCCTGGGCCACGGCGAAGTCGACGCCGTTCGCCGTCGCTGAGATGCCGAACTCGGCGGCGTGTCGCACGTGCCTGTTGGCGGCTGCGGTCTCCAGAAAAGCCTTGGCGGGGATGCACCCCCGGTTGAGACAGGTTCCCCCGATCGTGTCCATCTCCACAAGGGCAACGTTCAGACCGGCAGATGCGCCATAGAACGCGGACGCGTATCCGCCAGGTCCCCCACCGATGATGACGAGGTCGAACCGGTCAGACATATCGACGAACTCCCTCTCCGGGGACGCGCCGTTGCGCCCCGCTAGCAACGGTAGCCGTTGACGTCATTGCGCCCACTGGGCCTGCGCACCGGCCCGCAGGTAGGCGATGGTCACGGTGCCGAGCGACTCGGGGAAGACAACGGTGCAGGTGACGGGTTCCGTGGCACGCGTCAGCGTGCATCGCTCGCCCGTCAGGGGCTCGGCGTCGGTCTCGGGCGCGAAGACCTCGCCCCCCGTGAGCATCCGCCAGCCGTCGAGAGCGTCGGCGCCCTCCACACCCGTCATCGTGACGGTGACGAGGGTCGCACCGGACTCCTCCTTCATGGCGTCGACCGAGACCCGCATGTCGCCCAATTCGGCGACCCGGCCGAGGGGGAGCACCTCCACCTCGGTTCCGCTGCCGGCGACCTGGAGCAGCTTGAATCCGCCGGCCAACATGATCGCCAGTCCGCACAGCAGCGCGGCAAGGATGAGACGACGGGTGCTCACAAATCACAAGGATAATTGGGAACAATCCCGCGACCCCGGGGGTTGGCTGTGGACATGAAGATTCTCGTCACAGGTTCCTCCGGCCTCATCGGCTCCGCCCTCGTCACCGAACTCGGACGCCGGGGACACGACGTGCTCTCCGCGGTGCGCCGCGAGGCCAGGTCCGCATCGGAGGTGCGCTGGGACCCGGCCGCCGAAACCATCGACGGTTCCGCTCTCGCCGGCGTCGATGCGGTGGTGCATCTCGCGGGCGCGGGCATCGGGGACCGTCGATGGACCGACGCCTACAAACGGGAGATCCTCGAGAGCCGCACCAAGGGCACACGGACCATCGCCGAGGCGATCGCCGCCATGGCCGTCAGGCCGCGCGTGTTCCTCAGCGGGTCGGCCATCGGCTTCTACGGCGACCGCGGCAACGAGACCGTCGACGAGACCTCCTCCCACGGCGACGGCTTCCTCGCCGACGTGGTGCGCGACTGGGAGGCGGCCGCGGCGCCGGCGGTCGGGGCCGGAATCCGCACCGTCTACCTGCGCACCGGCATCGTGCTCACTCCGCGCGGCGGTGCGCTCAAGAAGCAGCTGCCGCTCTTCAAGCTGGGGCTCGGTGGACGATTCGGCAACGGTCGACAGTGGCAGAGCTGGATCTCGCTCGACGACGAGATCGCCGCGATCGTCCACCTGCTCGACTCGTCACTGTCCGGACCCGTCAACCTCGTCGCGCCGAACCCCGTGACGAACGCCGGTTTCACCGCGGTGCTCGCACGCGTGCTGCGCCGGCCCGCCCTCCTGCCGATCCCCTCCTTCGGCCCGGCACTGCTCCTGGGAGGCGAACTCGCCGACGCGCTCCTCTACACCGGCCAGCGCGTGGAGCCCGCCGCGCTCGAGCGCGACGGTTTCCGCTTCGCCCACCCCGAACTGGACGGAGCACTCCGTGCCATGCTGGGTCGGTGACGTCCCCCGCGCCTCTCCCCGAACGCACTGACGTCGTCATCGTCGGCGCCGGCCTCGCCGGACTCGTCGCCGCGCGCGTGCTGGAGGCCGCCAGCCGTGGGGTGACGGTGCTCGAGGCCTCGGACGGCATCGGCGGGCGCGTGCGCAGCGACGAGGTGGACGGGTTCATCCTCGACCGCGGATTCCAGGTGTATCTCACCGGCTATCCCGAGCCGCCGCGACACCTCGACATCGCTGCACTCGACCTGCGCCCCTTCGAACCGGGCGCGCTCGTGTGGCGCAACGGCCGCGGTTCCCTCGTGTCGGATCCCTTCCGACGCCCCCTCACGCTGGCCTCGACCGTCCTGTCCCCCGCGGGAACGATCGCCGACAAACTGCGCATCGCCGCCCTGCGCCGACGTCTCGTGCGCGCCGACCCCCGCGAACTGCTGCGTGGGGCCGACGTGCCCACGCGCGACGCCCTCGGCGAGGCCGGATTCTCCGACGCGATGGTGGAGCGGTTCTTCCGCCCGCTCGTGGGCGGCATCCAGCTCGATCCCGGATTGCGCACGTCGCGACGGATGTTCGACGTGATCTTCCGCACCCTTGCTGTCGGCGACTCGGCGGTGCCGGCGCGCGGCATGGGCGAGATTCCCCGGCAACTCGCCTCGGGCCTCGTGCGTACCGGCGTGCACCTCGGCACCGAGGTCGCCCGGGTGGTGCCGGGTCGTGTCGATCTCGTCGACGGTCGATCGGTGTCCGCCGACTCGGTCATCGTCGCCACGGAGGGACCGGTCGCCGCCCGTCTGCTCGGGCTCCCCGAGGTCGCGTCGCGCGCCGTGTCGTGTGTGTACTTCGACGCACCCGAGCCGCCCGTGCGCGGGGCCCATGTGATCCTCGACGGCGGCAACTCAGGACCGGTCCTCAATGTGGCGGTGATGAGCGAGGTGGCGCCGTCCTACGCCCCGGCCGGCCGCCATCTCGTGGCGGCCGCCATGCCCGGACACGTCGAGGGAGATCCCGAGTCCGCCGCACGGAAGCAACTGGAGGCCTGGTGGGGCGAAGGGGTGCGGCGATGGCGCCACCTGCGCACCTATCGCATCGCCCACGGGCAACCCGGGCAGGACCCGCCCTTTTCCCCGAAGAAGAAGGTGTCGATCGGCGATGGTCTCTTCGTGTGCGGCGACCACCGCGACACGGGCTCCATCCAGGGGGCCATGTTCTCGGGACGCCGGTGCGCCGAGGCTGTTCTCACTTCGGCCCCCCATCGGCAATGATGTGCCCATGACGCACGATCCGAACAAGGTCATCTCCCTCGCGGTGATGGTTCCCTCCCCTCCCGGGGCAATCTTCGACCTGCTCGCCGACCCTCGTCGGCACCACGAGTTCGACGGCTCGGGCAGCGTTCGCGCCGCCCGGGTGAATGCTCCGGCCCGGCTCACACTCGGTGCGAAGTTCGGCATGCGCATGCGCATCGGACTGCCCTACAACATCACGAACACCGTCGTCGAGTTCGAGGAGGGTCGTCGCATCGCGTGGCGCCATTTCGGCGGACACATCTGGCGCTACATCCTCGAGCCGGTCGGGGACGAGACGAAGGTGACGGAGGAATTCGACTGGAACGGCGCGCGGTCCGAGCGCATGCTGCGCACGATGAACGCGTTCGAGAAGAACGCCAGGGCCATCCAGCGCACGCTCGACAACCTCGTCGAGCGCTTCGACGACTGACCCGCACCGCACACGTGGGAACCTCCCTCCCCGCGGGCTTCCGCTCCTGGGTGACGAGCGTCGGAATCAAGGATTCCTCGCACGACCTCGTCGTCGTCACCGCCGACGCACCGTGCCCCGCGGCCGGGGTGTTCACCCGGTCGCGTTTCGCCGGACCGAGCGTGGCCGTGTCGCGGCGCCATCTCGCCGACGGGAACGCCGGTGCGGTGGTGGTGCTGTCGAAGAACGCCAACGTCGCCAACGGCGAGACCGGCGACCGTGACGCCGAGGAGATCGTCCGATCCGTGGCGGACCGGCTCGGTCTCGCCCCCGAGGACGTGCTCATCGCCTCGACCGGCGTGATCGGCAGGCCCTATCCCATGGACCGGATCCGTGCGGGCCTGGCCTCGATCCCCTCGCCCCTCCCCGACGACGACGCAGAGTCGGTGGCACGCGGGATCATGACGACCGACACGGTCCACAAGCTCGCCGAGACCCGCATCGACGGCTCCGGGGCGCGCGTGGTGGGGGTCGCCAAGGGCGTCGGGATGATCGAGCCCGACATGGCCACCCTCATCTCGCTCGTGTTCACCGACGCCCTCGTCGAAGCCGGGGAACTCGACGCGATGTTCCGGCGCGTGATCGACCGCACGTTCAACTGCGTGTCGGTCGACACCGACACCTCCACGAGCGACACCGCCATCGTGCTGGCGAGCGGTGCCGCCGGACCCGTCGATCCGCTCGCCCTCGAGGACGCCCTCCACTCGGTGCTGCTCGACCTGACGAAGGCCGTCGCCCGCGACGGGGAGGGCGCCGAGACCCTCATCGAGGTGACCGTGGACGGCGCCCGCAACGACGCGCAGGCGAAGCGGGTGGCGAAGTCGATCGTCAACTCCCCCCTCGTCAAGACCGCGGTGCACGGTGCCGACCCCAACTGGGGCCGCGTCGCGATGGCAGTGGGCAAGTGCTCGGATGAGACCGACATCGACGAGGAGCGCACCGTCATCCGGTTCGGTGACAGCGAGGTGTTCCCCCGTCGCCTCGACGCCGGCGGCCTCGCGGCGCTGGCGCGCTACATGGGGGGCGACGAGGTGCTCATCCACGTGAGCCTCGGCATCGGGTCGGGAACGGCGACCGTGTGGGGCTGCGACCTCACGGACGGATACGTGCGCATCAACGCCGACTACACCACCTGAGCCGCGCTCAGCGCGCGTCGAGCCAGGCAAAGATCGCATCCCGGTACGGCGCGATGCTCTTGTACTCGGCCACGTCGTCGGGCAATTTGGCCACGAGATCCGCGAGATTGTCGGTGAACCAGGGATCGCGACGCGCGAAATCGGAGAGCTTCTCCACCCAGGTGCGGATGCCGAACAGGATCGCTCCCGACACGGGCAGCCGACGCAGCGTCTGCCACTCGACCCGCAACCACAGGTCGCTCGGATCCATCGAAGGTGTCGCCGGGGGCGTGTCGGGTTGGAAGAGTGCGGGATGGTTGGCGATGCCCCAATTGGTGCGCCACAGGGGTCGCTCCGGGGACAACCGCGTCATCACCGCGTCGACGGGAGAGGCGAGATCCCCCGTGTAGCGGGCGACCGGGGCATGAATCCCCGCCATGGTCGCGCCCAGCTTCTCCCCGAGTCGCCAACGATTCGGGGCGCACAGCACAGCCGCCCGCAGGCGGGGCAGTCCGTCCTCGTCCGGCACGAGGATGCACAGGTCGTCGGCGACGACGCGCGCTGCCGCGACGAGCGCCTCGAGACCGTCTCCCCCGACGTCCCCACCCACCGAGGCCGCGACGCCCCGGGCCGCCTCCCCGCAGGCGTCGGCGAACGTACGCGACGACCCGTCACATGCGGCCACCTCGTCCCGTCGTCGCCCGAGCAGGTCGGCCTTCATCGCCAGCACGCGCGGCCAGTCCTCGTCCGGCTCCGACACCCACTGCGCGGGAGGCAGGGGTCGCACCCCGACCCGGAGCCGCGCCGCCTCCGACGACGGCGGCAGGTGCATCTCGGGAACGGGTCGGGAACGCGGAATCCCCGGACCTACGCCCGGGGATTCCGAAGATGGGTCCGGCCGTTCATCGGCCGGGGTGAAGGGATCGTCGTGGAAAACGATCGTCACTTCGGTGGCATGCGAATGCCGCCGTCGACGCGGATGGTCTCGGCGTTCATGTAGCTGTTGGTCACGCACTCGTAGACCATCGACGCCAGCTGCTCGGGCTTGCCCAGTTTCTGCGGGAACAGCACGCCCTTCTGCAACTGGGCCTTGAAGGCCTCGCTCGCCTCGCCGGATCCGTAGATGGGGGTGTCGATGAGTCCCGGGGCCACGGTGTTCACGCGCACGCCGACCGCGGCGAGATCGCGCGCCACCGGCAGGGTCATGCCCACGACGCCGCCCTTCGACGCGGAGTAGGCGTTCTGGCCGATCTGGCCGTCGAATGCGGCGACGGAGGCGATGTTCACGACGGCACCGCGTTCCCCGTCCTCAAGGGGCTCGGTCTGGCTCATGGCCGTGGCCGCGATGCGGATCGCGTCGAAGGTGCCGACGAGATTGATGGCGATGACGCGCTTGAAGGCTTCGATGTTGGCCGCGGACTCGTAGGTGCCGTCCTTGCCGATCGTGCGCTGGGCCCAGCCGATTCCCGCGGAGTTCACGAGGACGCGGAGCGGGCCCATGCTCTTGGCCATCTCCACGGCGTTGATGATGTCCTCGGTCTTCGTGACGTCGACCGGACAGAACGCGCCGCCGGTCTCCTTGGCGAGGGCCTCGCCCTTCTCCCTCTGGTTCTCCAGGTCGGCGATGACGACCTTGGCCCCGCCGTTGGCGAGGAGACGAACGGAGGCGGCCCCGATTCCGGAGGCACCTCCCGTGACGATTGCGCTTGCACCCTTGATGTCCATGCGGGCAGGTTATTCGCCCCGCCCCCGCGGCGGAGAACCCGACCGGGGACTCAGCCCGCGAGGCTGTGGGCCACCGCCATGCGGTCCACGAGGTCGTTCATGGGGTCGCCGCTGTGGGCCTTGACCCATTCGAATTCGACGCGACCCCTCTCTGTCACGAGGGCGATGAAGGGCTCCCACAGGTCCCGATTGGCCACGGGTTCGCGTTTCGAGTTCTTCCATCCCCGGGCGATCCAGTTGCGCCACCAGAGGTCGTTGAAGCACTTCACCACGTAGTTCGAATCCGACACGATGCGTATCGCGCGCGGATCGTCGGCGTGGGTGCGCACCGCCTCCCACGCGGCCGTGATCTCCATGCGCTGGTTGGTGGTGCGTGTCTCGCCGCCGCTCCCGCTCGGCTCGCCCCCCGGAGAGACCGCCCAGGCCCACCCACCGGGACCCGGATTCCCCGAGCACGCGCCGTCGGTGTAGATGACGAGGATGTCCTCGGAGCCGACCATGTCCCCGATTGTCGCCGATGCCGGGAGCGGGTGACGGGATGGGCGTCCGGGGTGGGAGAATGGCGCCGTGACCTACGACGACGCGGTGCACCAGCTGCCGGACCCCGATCCGGGCGAGACCGCCGAGTGGCTCGAGTCGCTCGATTCGGTCGTCGCCGGCCGCGGCTCCTCGCGCGCGCGCTACCTGCTCGCACGACTCCTCGACCGGGCCGGCGACGAGGGGGTCGGCTTCCCCCGTTCCGTCTCCACGCCCTACGTCAACAGCATCGGACGCGATGACGAGCCCTGGTTCCCGGGTGACGAGCACATCGAGCGCCGCGTCCGTGCCTACGTGCGTTGGAACGCGGCCGCGATGGTCGTGCGCGCCAACCTCTCGGCCGAGGGCATCGGCGGTCACCTGTCGAGCTACGCCAGCTCGGCGAGCCTCTACGAGGTCGGGTTCAACCACTTCTTCCGCGGCAAGGACGACGGTTCCCCCGGTGACCACGTGTACTTCCAGGGACACGCCGCACCGGGCGTCTACGCGCGAGCCTTCCTCGAGGGACGACTCGACGAGGCCGACCTCGACCGTTTTCGCCGCGAGGTCGGCGCGGACGGACCGGGCCTCGCCTCGTATCCGCATCCCCGTTCGATGCCCGGATTCTGGGAGTTCCCCACCGTGTCGATGGGGCTGGGTCCGCTCACCGCGTTGTACCAGGCGCGGTTCAACCGGTACCTCCACAACCGGGGACTCGACGACACGTCGCAGAGCAGGGTGTGGGCGTTCCTCGGTGACGGCGAGACCGACGAGCCCGAGACGCTCGGTGCCATCTCGCTCGCCGCCCGCGAGCACCTCGACAACCTCGTCTTCGTCGTCAACTGCAACCTCCAGCGCCTCGACGGGCCGGTGCGCGGCAACGGAAAGATCATCCAGGAGCTCGAGGCGGTCTTTCGCGGTGCCGGATGGAACGTCATCAAGGTGGTGTGGGGGTCGCGCTGGGACGACCTGCTGTCCCGGGACCACGAGGGGATCCTCGTCGAGCGAATGAACCAGGTCGTCGACGGCGAGTACCAGCGATACAACGTCGAAGACGGTGCCTACATCCGCCGGAACTTCTTCGGCACCGATCCCCGCCTGCTCGCACTCGCGGAGCACCTCTCGGACGACGATCTGCGCAATCTGCCCCGGGGCGGGCACGACTACCGCAAGCTCTATGCCGCCTACCGGGCGGCCGTCGACAACCTCGGCTCGGGACGGCCGACCGTCATCCTCGCCAAGACGATCAAGGGATGGACACTGGGTCCCGACGTGGAGAGTCGCAACGCCACGCACCAGATCAAGAAGCTCACGCCGGCGCAACTGCGCACCATGCGCGATCGACTGCACCTCGAGAACGAGATTCCCGACGCCGCACTCGAGGCGGACCTCCCCCCGTACTTCCGTCCCGGACCCGACACCGTCGAGCACCAGTACATGATGGAGAGACGCCGAGTCCTCGGCGGATCGATCCCGCGCCGCGGGGTGCCGGTGCGCTCCCCTCTCGTGCTGCCCGCGGACGCGACCTTCGCCGAGTTCGACGCCGGTTCGGGGACGCAGGCCGTCTCGACCACCATGGCCTTCACCCGGCTGCTGCGCAACCTGTGCCGCGACGAGGGATTCGGTCCGCGCGCGGTGCCCATCGTCCCCGACGAGGCTCGCACCTTCGGCATGGACTCGCTCTTCAAGGAACTGGGCATCTACGCCTCCCAGGGGCAGAAGTACGAGCCCGTCGACCACGATCTCCTGCTCTCGTACCGGGAGGCCTCCGACGGACAGATCCTCGAGGAGGGCATCACCGAGGCCGGCTCGATGGCCAGTTTCGTCGCGGCGGGCACGAGCCACGCGGTGCGCGGCGTGCCCATGGTCCCCTTCTACATCTTCTATTCGATGTTCGGTTTCCAGCGCACGGGAGACCTGGCGTGGTTGGCGGCCGATGCCCGT
>JAULXU010000175.1:0-1428 GCA_032118285.1 Ilumatobacteraceae bacterium | reverse complement strand
CAACGACGGACACAGTCACGTACTCGCCTCGGTGATTCCGGCCTGCATGGCCTACGACCCGGCGTTCGCCTACGAACTGGCCGCCATCGTGCGACACGGTCTGCATCGCATGCACGGCAACGACCCGGTCGACGTCTTCTACTACCTCACCCTGTACAACGAGAACCACGTGATGCCCGCCCGTCCGGACGGGGTGAGCGACGACGACATCGTCGCCGGCATCTACCGCTGGCGGGCCGCTCGCGGCACACCGGATGCCACGATCCTCTTCTCCGGCTCGGCCCATGGGGCCGCCACCGAGGCCGCCGACCACCTGCGCGACACCTGGGGTGTCGAGGCGGAACTGTGGTCCGTCACCTCGTGGAAGTCGCTGCGCGACGACGCCATGGAGGTCGAGCGCTGGAACAGGCTCCATCCCGACGGCCCCGCCCGCGCGTCGATCGTCGGCAGGGCACTCGTCGGCCGGGATGCACCGGTCGTGGCCGTCACGGACTGGATGCGCATCGTCGCCGACCAGGTTGCCCCGCACGTGCCGGGCCGCCCGTTCACGGCACTCGGCACCGACGGCATGGGACGCAGCGGCACCCGGGCGGCCCTGCGCCGGCACTTCGAGACCGACGCCGGTCACGTCGTCGTCGCGGTGCTGCGGGCCATGATGGGACGGCGCGGCATCACCGCCGACACCGTGCGGCGGGCGATGGAGGCGTGGAACATCGACCCCGACGCCCCCCACGGTCTGTCGCGGGACTGACACGACGGGAGACAGACACGATGGACGGCACCCTCTACATCACCGGCGATCCGAAGTCCGACGCCCTGCTCAACTCGAACGGCACGGCTCTGCTCATCGGCATGCTCCTCGACCAGCAGGTGCCGATGGAATGGGCCTTCAACGGACCCTTCGTCCTGCGCGCCCGGCTCGGCCACCTCGACCCCCGTCGCATCGCGGCCATGGACGCCGACGAGTTCCTCGCCGTGTGCACGGAGAAGCCCGCCATCCACCGCTTCCCCCGGGCGATGGCGGCGCGAATCCAGGGCCTGTGTGCCGTGCTCGCAGGGAAATGGGGCAACAAGGGCGAGAACATGTGGAAGGACGTCGACGACGCGGACGAACTGTTCGCGCGGCTGCGGGAGTTGCCCGGGTTCGGCGAGGAGAAGGCCCAGATCTTCATCGCCCTCCTCGGCAAGCGATTCTCCGTGAGACCCGCAGGGTGGAAACGGGCGGCAGGGGTGTTCTCCGATTCCCGACCCCGCACCGTCGCCGACATCACGTCCGCCGGGACGCTCCTCGAGGTGAGGGCGTGGAAGAAGGCCGAGAAGGCCGCCGAGCGCGACAAGCAGTCCCGGCCGCTGGCGAAGAAGGCGGCGCCGAAGAAGAAACCCGCGTCCAAGTGACCGTGCTCGTCACCGGCGGGGCGGGCTACATCG
>JAULXU010000174.1:0-2192 GCA_032118285.1 Ilumatobacteraceae bacterium | reverse complement strand
CTCGAGGATCTCGGCGAGGTGCCGGGCCACGGTCGCAAAGACCTCCGTCCTGTCGATTGATGCCACGGTCAACCTCCCTTTTCCCCGGCGACGGCGGCGCGGATCGCCCCCACCATGTCGGTCTCGACCATCTCGCGCGCACAGCGGATGCCGTTGAGCATGGCCCGCGCGCTGCTGGAGCCGTGGGAGATGATGCACACGCCGTCCACCCCGAGCAGGATCGCACCGCCGTACGTGTCGGGGTCCAGGGTCTCGTAGAGCGGGAGCAGGGCGGGCATGAGGGTGTTGGCGGCCTCGGCGTACTCGGGTTGCCCGAACGCGGAGAACAGCGCCTTGACCACCGTCTTGAGGCTGCCTTCGAGGGTCTTGAGAACGACGTTGCCGGTGAACCCGTCCGTGACGACCACGTCGACGACCCCCGTCATCAGGTCGCGACCCTCGACGTTGCCGATGAAGTTGATGCCACCGGTCGCAGAGAGGAGTTCCCACGCCTCCTTGCGCAGCGAGTCGCCCTTCCCCGGTTCCTCCCCGATCGAGAGCAGGCCCACCCGCGGGTTCTCCACCCCGAACCGCTTGCGCGAATACACCGACCCCATCACGGCGAACTGCACGAGCCAGTCGGCCTGCACCTCGGCGTTTGCCCCGGCATCGAGGAGCACCGTGGGGGTGCCGCCCGGAACGGGAACCGGAGTGGCGATTGCGGGGCGGGCCACACCGGAGATGCGACCCATGCGCAGGAGGGCACTGGCCATGGTGGCACCGGTGTTGCCCGCCGAGATCATGGCCGACGCCGCGCCGTCACGCACGGCCTCGGCGGCGCGCACGAGAGTGGAGTCACGTTTCTGGCGCACCGACTTGGCCGGGTCCTCGTCCATGCCGATGACCTCGGAGGCATGGATCATCGGGAGATCGGCGACTCCCTCCAGACCCTCGGGACCGACGAGGACGACGGGAATGCCGTCCGCGAAAGCCTGCAGGGCGCCGGCGAGTATCTCGCCGGGAGCCTTGTCACCGCCCATGGCGTCAACGGCGACGGGGAGCATGCTCATGTGCCCGGGACGTCGGGACTCAGTCGACGTCGACGGCGACGCGACCCTTGTACCAACCGCACGTTCCGCACACGGTGTGGGGAATCTTGGCGGCACGGCACCGCGGGCAGGTGCTGCGCGCGGGAAGACCGAGGCGCCAGTTCGAGGCGCGACGCATCCGGGTCTTTGATTTCGACTTCTTCTTCTTGGGAACGGCCACGGTGGTCTCCCTGTTCGAGCGGCTCGGGGCCCCGTGCGGGGCTCTGAGATGTTAGCCCCGGGCCGGTGCGAAGACACCGGGCCGACCCGGTCAGCCGCCCTCGGGCAGGATTCCGCGCAGGTCCTCGAGCGCGGACCAGCGGGCATCGCGAGGAGCGGGATCGCATCCGCACTCCCCCTCGGCAAGGTCGCTGCCGCACAGGGCGCAGATTCCCGGGCACTCGTCCCGGCACAGGGGTCCGGCGGGAACGGCGAGCAGGAGCCCCTCGCGCACCATCGGCAGGAGGTCGATCTGGTCGCCCTCGATGCGCCAGGCGTCGGGATCCTCGAGCGTCGTCTGCCACAGTTCGTCGAATGCGCACTCGAGCGGTCCGTCGAGCGGAACGAGGCAACGACGGCACTCCCCGTGCCATCCCGCGCGGGCCGTTCCGTGGACGGTGATCCCGTTTGTGAGCGAGTCCAGCACGAGAGCGACCTCCACGGTCGTGCCCGTCACGCGGGCATCGCCGAAGTCGAGGTCCTCGATGGCCACACTCGCGACGACCTCCCGGGTGGTGCCGGGGTGGCGCAGGAGCTCGACGACGTTGACGAGCAGCGGCGTCGCCATCGTGTCAGAGACGGTCCTGGTCGAAGAACCCGCCCGCCGGATCGCCGCTCCCGCGCTGCAGTTCGATGGGCTCGTCGTCGACGGGACGCTCGTTGTTCACGCCCACCGAGAGACGCTGGCGACCCTTGGCCACCTGGCGCTGAAGGCGATCGAGGAGGATCTCGAAACTGCCGAGTCGCTGATCGAGGAAATCCTCCGTCTCGTTGCGCAGACGCCGAGCCTCCTCGTCGGCCGCGTCGATGACCTGTCGCGCACGCGACTCGGCCGACCTCACAACCTCGGTGCGCTGCACCATGCGCTCGGCCTGCTGCCGCGCCGCGCCGAGGAGCTCGTCGGCC
>JAULXU010000173.1:9991-11201 GCA_032118285.1 Ilumatobacteraceae bacterium | reverse complement strand
GTTGGCCATCGTGTGCGCGAGCCACAACGGCGAGACCGATCACCTCGACACCGTGCGTCGCATTCTCGCGGGCGCGGGACTCGACGAGACCCGCCTGCGCAACACCGCCGATCATCCCCTGCACCCGGAGTCGGCCCGCGCCGCCGTCCGTGCCGATGTCGCCCGGTCGTCCCTGCAGATGAACTGCAGCGGAAAGCACGCCGGCATGCTCGCCACGTGCGCGGCGAACGGGTGGGACCTCGAGAGCTACCTCGAGCGTGACCATCCCCTGCAACGGGCCATCGACACCGCGGTCGAGCGGCTCTGCGGCGAACCGGCCGCCGCCGTCGGGGTCGACGGGTGCGGGGCCCCGGCCCACGTGGTTCCGCTCGTCGGACTCGCTCGGGCGATGCGAGCGATCGCCCTCGACGAGCCGGGCACGCCCGGGGCGCGAGTGCGCGAGGCCATGTCGGGACACCCGCACATGGTGGGCGGCACGGATCGACCGGTGACCGCGATCATGCGGGGCATCCCCGGCCTCATCGCCAAGGACGGCGCCGAGGCCGTGTTCGTGGCCGCGTTGCCCGATGGTCGCGCGGCCGCCCTCAAGATCGCCGACGGCTCGACCCGGGCCGCGGTTCCGCTGCTCCTGGCTGTGCTCGTGCGTCTCGGCGTCGAGGTGGGCGGTCTGCAGGAAAGGCTCGCCGAGAAGGTGTTCGGCCACGGGCGACCCGTCGGTGGCGTGCGTGTCGTCGCCTTCGATCGGGACTGAGCGCGTCTCCGGTGGCGATTCCCTTCGTTCCGCGCATCGACGACGTGCCGCGGGGAGCGGTGCAGCGCGTTCATCCCCTCGTCGAGCGGATCATCGCCGCGAATCCCTCGAAGTTCACCTACCACGGCACCGGCACCTACATCGTGGGCACCCGCGACGTCGTCGTCATCGATCCGGGCCCCGTTCTCGACGGGCATCGTGATGCTCTCGCCGGGGCACTGCGGGGCCGGAACGTCGTGGCCATCGCCGTGACGCACTGCCACAGCGACCATTCACCCCTCGCCGAATGGTTGCACGGGCACACGGGTGCGCCCCGTGTCGCGATCGGACCGCATCGCGTCGTCGAGGGCTGGACGGAGGACGACGACTTCGATCCCGCCGAGGAGGCCGACGACCCGGACACCGGCACGGCCTCCGATGATGTCGAAGAGCGCGAGACCATCGACCTCGCCTTCGCCC
>JAULXU010000173.1:0-9981 GCA_032118285.1 Ilumatobacteraceae bacterium | reverse complement strand
CTCGTCCACGCGCACCTCAAGCGCCTCGAGATGGAACTTTTTGCGCTGCCGCGACTGCTGCGCAGAGGCCCTGTTCTTTTCGCGGCGGCGCTGCTTCTTGATGAGCGTCGAGTCGCCCGAGTGGTAGTCGTCGTTGTAGTCGCCGCCGTGGCCGGGCAATGGTACCACGTGGCCGCCGTCGCTTCCGGCGCCTCTATCGTGAACGACATCAGCGGTTTAGGGTATGATCCGAAACTCGGTGATGTCGTCGCGCGCACGGACGAGTTCACCATGCGTGCCGTGGCGACGCCGGGGCACACCTCGAACCACATGTGCCTCGCAGTGGACGAGGACACGATGCTGTTCTCCGGCGACCACGTGATGGGATGGTCCACGACGGTGGTCGCCCCGCCCGACGGGGACATGGCCGATTACATCGCGTCGCTGCACAAGGTGCGCGGACGGGGCGACCGTGTCCTGTGGCCCACCCACGGCGGTCCCGTCACCGACCCGGGGCCGTTCCTCGACGCCTACCTTGCCCACCGTCTGGAGAGGGAGCGGCGCATCCTCGAGCAGGTTCGGCTCGGCAACGACACGATCCCGGGCATCGTGAGGGTGCTCTACGCCGACATCGACACGAGACTGCATCGACCGGCGCGACGCAGCGTGTGGTCACACCTGCGCAAGTTGCACGCCGAGGGTGCGGTCGTTCCCGCGGACGGCGAAGGCCGTCTGCTCGGGCGATGGGGGGCGGTCTGACGGCGTCAGTCGCGGTTGTCGCGCGCGCGACGGCTGCGGCGCCATGCCCACGACACGAGGCGCTCCGCGACGACGGCCACGACCGCCACCAGGATCGTGTACCACCACAGCTGGATCTCCTGGGCCTTGTAGAAGATGAAATTCACGTCGACTCGTGCGGTGTTGGCCACGATGAGGAGGAGCACCACCACGAGGCCCACGGCCGCGGCGATGATCTGGGGCGCGGGACCGGAGTCGGGCTTGGCGCGTTCCGGGGTGTCGTTCTTCTTGCTGGTCATGGGGCGATGCTAGGCGCATCAACATGCTCCGTCGGTCACTTGACCGTCCCCGTGGGCAGCATGACGGGGTCGTAGAGGGCGAAGAAATCCTTCGTGGACTTGTTGAGGTACCGGTTGCGGTTGCCCATGCGCCTGTCGAGCAGACGGCCTTCGCGGCTGCCGGATCCGAATTCCGGGTACACGGCGAACTGGGGCCATGTTCCGTTGATGTCGAGTTGCATCGCGAATTCGCAGTCGATCAACACGAGCGTCTCGGCGAGGAGCCGGATGTTCACGTTCCCCACCGCGACGAAGGCGAACAACCCGTCCGTGCGACGGCAGAGCGCGGACCGGAACGTGTACTTCACATCGCCGAAGTCCTCGCCCCAGTCGGTGCCAGGATGGTCGTCGATCGAGACGCGACCCCCGGTCACGACCGGCGGGAGGTTCTGACGCGACGTGGTCCACGACCCGTCGTCAGCCAGGTCGATTCCCCAGCGTCCGAGCCGGGCGATGCCGTCGGCACCCACGGCCAGGGTGGCGAGGCCGCGCTTCATCGGCTTGACCTCGCGACCTTCGGTGACGTATCCGCCCGCACCGTGCTCGAAGCGGAAGCCGCCGTTGAACGCGGCGACGAGTGCGGGTCGCGCGGCAGCGGACACGCGGGTGCCGTTCGTCCACTTTCCCTTCGCCGGCGGGCCGGGGATCTCCGATCCGTTGTGCAGGGCGGTGCGCACCGATGCCGGGTCCCAGACGGCGACGCTGGCCACCACGGACGGGTACTCGGTGACGGGTCGCATCGACATGGCCCACACCACCGTGTCACCGCGCACGTCCTGCAACGACCGCCAGCGGCCCTCGCCCTCGAGTGCCGGCACGACGACGGGGTCGATGTCGGCGGGGACCGGCGATCCCGGCGCCAGCGTGGTGCCCGGCGCAGTGGTGACCGCGGGCTCGAGACCGAGTTCGTCGGCGGGAACCGTGGACGGCGGATCCGAGTGGAACAGGCGCTCCAATCCGTCCACGGCCCATCCGAGCCGGTTGTTGCGCGCCCACGAGGCGACGCTCTGCTGCACGGGGTCGCCCTGGTTGTCGAGCACGTAGCGCACGACGGAGACGCCCGTGGCGAGTCCGAGCAGTACGACGACGACGATTCCGCCGCGCAGGAGACGCGCCGTGGTGCGACGCGTCGGAAGTTCGCTCAGCGGCTCATCTCCGCGACGAGCTGGTCGAGGCCGAGGTTGCCGAGGTCGAGCGCCCTCGCGTGCCACGCCTTGAGATCGAAGGCAGCGCCGTCGCGCTTCTTCGCCTCATCGCGCAGATCGAGCCACACGCGCTCGCCGAGCTTGTACGAGATGGCCTGGGCGGGCCAGCCGAGGTAGCGCAGCACCTCGGAACGGTTGAACTCGTCGTCGCTCGAGGAGCGCTTGGAGAGGAACTCGAGCATGAGGTCGGCCGTCCAGGCTTCTCCCGGGTGCCAGTCCGAATCAGAGGGGATGGGCAGGCCGCAGTGCACGCCGAGGTCCACCACCACGCGCGCGGCTCGGAAGGCCTGGGCGTAGAGGTAGCCGAGGCGGTACTCGGGGTTCTCGAGAAAGCCGAATTCGTCCATGAGGCGCTCGGCGTAGAGGGCCCACCCCTCGCCGTGGCCGCTGACGAAGGTGTTGCGCTGGAAGCGCGAGAGGCGGTCGCGGTTGACGGTGGCGACGGCGATCTGCAGGTGATGGCCGGGAACCCCCTCGTGGTACGCGGTGGTCGGTTCGCCCCAGCGCGGGAACGACGCCCGGCCGTTGGCGGGGTACCACGTGCGACCGGGGCGGCTCAGGTCCTCGCTCGGTCCGGTGTAGTACATCGCCGCTGCACCGCCGGGAGGAGAGATCATCGCCTCCACGGTGCGCACCCGCGGGTCGAGGTCGAAATGGCCGTTGCCGAGGAGAAACGACATCGCGTCGTCCATCAGTTCCTGCAACCAGTCGCGCAGTGCCTCCTCGCCGTGGATGGCGCGTGCGGGGTCGGTGTCGAGCAGGTGACGCACCTCCTCGGCGGTCGCGCCCGGCGAGACGAGGGCGGAGCAGCGACGGATCTCCTCGTCGAGGCGCATCGTCTCCTCCCAGCCCCAGCGGTAGGCCTCGGCGGCGTCCACCTGCATGCCGAGGAACCGGCGCCGCTCGATGGCATGACGCTCGGGTCCGCAGCCGTCGGCCTCCACGGCGCGCGGCAGGTAGGTGCCGGTGAGCCATGCGGAGGTCTCGGCCAGCGACGCCGATGCCCGCTCCGCGGCGCCGCGAAGCTGTTCCATGGGGGCTCCCGGCACGGCCGCCGCCTGCGCGATGAAGGAGGCGAAGAAGCCGGGCGAGGACGGTGTACCCGCCCAGAAGGCGAGCTGTTCCGCCGACGCCTGCACCTGGCGACGGCTGGTGACGACGTTCCCGTCGAGACCGAGCTGCCACGACTCGCGCATGCCGGCAAATGCCGCCGGAACCCGATCGAGACGGCGTGCGATGACCTCCCAGTCCCCGGCGGTGTCCGTCGGCATCAGGTCGAAGATCGAGCGTGCCGAGTCGACGTCACCGGCGATGATGCGAATGGAGCGCAGGTGTTCCCCGCCGTCGTAGGACATGACGTCTGTCTCCAGTTGCTCGCGCAGCACGCCCGCCGCGAGACGGTCGTCGTCCGAATCGGCGCGGAGACGGGAAAGCTCGCCGAGCGTCGTCCTCACGAGATGCTCGCGGGCGGCGTGCCCGGCCGGGCTGAAATCGGTCATCTCGTCGTCGTGACCGGGGATGCCGAGGTACGTGGCCATGCCGGGATCGAGCGCGGCGAGCCCGTCGATGAAGCGGTCGGAGAGGGCGAAGATGTCGGATGCCATCGCGTCAGGCTAGACCGCCCCGCGAGAGCGGTCGTCAGTTGGCGCCGGCGTCGCGCAGGTGCCGCCCGATGTGGGCCACGACGGTCTCGCGGGTGTCGGGGTCGAAGTACACGTGGATGCGGTACAGGGCCGCGTGCTTGCCCCTCTTGATGTGGCCGGCCGCGAGCACCGGCTTTCCCCGCCACTCGATCGTGTAGTCCTCGCCGTACTTGCGCACCGCCGTCTGACTGATTCCCGCGGCCCACGGGAGACCCTCTCGCCGGCACTCCATGGCGATGGTGGCGGCCCCGAGGTCACCGGCGGCCCACCGGGCCGCCACTCGGTTGAGACGGATGAGGTCGAGGAGAACGAGATTGGGGTCGGGACCCTGCAGCTCGAGCGCGGATTCCACCGCTGTCGGATGCAGCACGAGGTGGGAACAGAACTTCTGGGTCTTGTCGATGACGTCCCGCATGCTGCGCACCTGCGGGGGTCTCTCATCGGTCTGGGACAACTGCTGGTTGACCATCTGCAGCACCATCTGGTTGAACTGGTCGTCGCGTCGGCCGAGCTTGTCGCGCTGCTCCTCGATGATGGCGTCCGCGGTCTCCAGTGCCGCCTGCAACTCGGCCACCTGGGCCTGGAGCATCACGGCCTCGGCGGGGTCCGGGGCGTCTTCGCTCTCCTCGTCGTCGTCAATGTCCTCGGTCCGCGCCGCGGGAACGCGCGGGGGTGGCAGCGAGCGCGTGGCGGCATCGAGCACCATGTCGACGATGCGCATCACCGTGCGGTCCGCCGCATCGGCCGGCAGAGGACCGAGGGGGACGATCTCCTCCACCGGGACACCGGCCCAGTGCACGATGACGTCACCGGTGCCGGCCCGCAGCGACCCGCCGAGGTCCCGGTAGCCGGCGAGGGCCTCCGGCGAGGCGAGGTGCACCACGTGGGCGAGGCCGGTGAGCGGACCGAGGTCGGTGGCGAACAACGGAGCGCGCACGGAGGGACGGTCGAGCACCTCGATGATGATCGGCAGGCGACGAGCGTCGTTGAGGAGGGCGAGCGCGGCGAGTGACTGGCCCTCCATCTCCGTGGTCATCCGCATCGGGGTGCGCAGGACGCGTTGTTCGGCGTCGCGGAACTCGATGGTGTCGAGGGCATCGCGCAGGAGGCGCAGGACGCCCGGCTGGATGCGCCGCCTGGAGCGGGGCGCCACCCGGTCGGCGGCGGGCATGATGACGACGCGCACATCGAAGGTGAGGGAGCGACTGCCGCGACTGTCCGAGCGGTTGACGACGGTGACGGTGGTGTTCTCCACCCTCACGACGTGCTCGGAGGAGTCGGTGACCGTCACGCGGAAGACACCGTTGTCGGGTTCGTGCCGTGACGAGAGCGCGATGCCGGGTGCGAAACCGTCCTCGCCGTCGTAGGGGAAGGTCTCGGCGAGCCACACGTCCACGAGATCGACGAGTCGCCCGAAGTCGCCCGCGTCCGGGTCGATACACGACAACGAGACGGCGTGGACGGTGATCACGGTCCGCGCCTTCCGGCGAGGGGCTCAGCGGAAGGCCGCGAGGGCGTCGTGTACCAGCGAGAGGAGCCGGGTCGCCGTGGCTGCGTCATCGGGATGAAGTGTAAGGAGGCGGTCGAAGGCCTCCGACCCGATGGTCATCGAGGGGTGCAATTCGAAACCCTCGGCGCGCGAGGGGCCCGCCGTACGCAGCACCACACCCGGCGATTCGCGGTCGATCCACGACTGGGCGGCGTGTCCGAGAGCATCGACGCTCCACGCCGTCTCGATGCGCAGCGACCACGGTCCGTCGGGGTCGAGACCGGTGGCGAGGGGGAGACTCGTCGGCGCATGCGCGACGGGGGACTGCATGCGCACGAGCGGCGCGCCGAGCTCGCGATGGTGCACCTCGGTGACGACGACGTCCTGGGGCACGGCCAGGACCATCGGATCGGCGCGCATGGTGTCGGAGCGTTCCCACTGCCGAGGCGTGACGATCTCCCACACCCAGGGACGTCCCCCGGTCTCCACCGAGGGCACGTCGACGCCGGCCCACGGGACCTCGAGACCGGGCATCGTGACGCGACGCCATGGGAGGACGTCGGTGCGGTCGGCGAGGGATTTCTTCACCGTGTCGACGAGGGCGGTCACTCCACGATGTTGGTCGTTCCTCCGCCGACGTTGGTGGATACCCGATGCCCCCGACGCACGGGTCGACGTCGTCAGTCGAGCCGGACGACGGTGCGCGCGGTGCCGGCGCGCGGATGCGTGGCTTCCACGCGCACCTCGGTGCCGACGGGAGCACGGACCACCCACGTGGCGAGCGCGCGGTCGGGGGTGCCGTCGTTGCGCGACCCGCCGGCGAGCGCGAAGGCCACGCGCCCCTCCAGCTGCCCGAGACGGATCCGCGCCGGGCCGTCCACCGGCTCGGCACCGTCGATCGACACCGTCACCGGAAGCACGAGGTTCTTCCGGCGAGCCTGCGCCGAGACATCGGTGGGCAACCAGCCCGTGTTGACGACGCCGACCGCCAGTCTCCACGTGTCATCGCCGAGTCTCTCGACGGCGGTGTGGACCACGGAGAGAGCCGGGGACAGGAGCGCCTGGTGCACGGCGAAGTCGGCGTGGGGGATCACCTCGTCGCGCAGACGCGACGCCGGCGCGTTCGTCCACACGTGGAAGTCGTCGGCTCCGCCGATCTCCACCGGACCGAGCTGCGGGTGCTCGAAGCGCACCCACGGTGCGTAGCCGCCGGGTGCGTGCACGTCGCACCACGCCGCCACGGCGAGCTCCTGCTCCACCGTGGGTCCCACGTACCAGATGTCCGTTCCCGAGCGCCCTGTTCCGGTGGCGGCGACGGCGTCCCAGAACTCCGTCGTCCAGCCGAACACTCCGAGGTGTTCGTAGGCCCAGTCGTCGGCGGCCCCGCTCATGACGTCGGACTTGTCCCAGGTGAGGTCCTCGTACACCGAGTGCACCGGATACGAGGTGAGCGTGGTGCATCTCTTTCCGATCTGGCCGAAGATCCACACGTCCTCGGGGGGCAGCGATGCATCGGGCATCGTGCTCGAGGGTCTCAGCAGGAAGCCCCCCGACGTGTGGTACGCGTTGTACCCGCACACGTTCGGCCTCGTGGTGACGGCGCGCACGAGGGCGTCGATCTCGGGCTCGGAGAGCGGATGGTCCCCGGCACCGGTCACCTTCTGGCTCCAACCCGCCGGGAAGTTGCGGTTCAGGTCGAGGCCCTCCACGGCACGGGGGACGGGAACGGTGAATCCGTCCCAGTCGGTGATCGTGCCCTCGGCCAGGAGGCGGAAGCGGGGAGCGCCGTCGGGGGCGGCGTCGTGTTCGCGGGGAATCATCACGCGCGTGTCGGAGGGATGCTCCACCCAGGCCCCGTGCGGGTCGGCGATGCGCATCGTGCGCACCCGCCCGTCCCCGTCGACGTCGTGCTGCTCGAGACCCGGCCAGCGGTGCGCGTCGCGCCACGGCCACGGGCGCATGCTCGACCGCCGGTAGCGGGGTCGGTCACCGAGCGCGGCTTCGACGCCGTCGGGGTTGACCCGCGGCGCCACGTAGAACGTGCGCGTGGCGAGAGCCTCGACGATCCGCGCGTCGCCGGCGGCGTGCCGGGAAAGAAGATGGTGGATGAGGTGGAGAGCGGCGACTCCGCCCGTCACCTCGATGGAGTGGATGTTGGCGTCGACCCAGTGCGCCGGCTTCTCGTGGTGGGGTCCGGTGGCCGTGTCGGTGATCGTGACGAGCATGAGAGGACGTCCCTCGTGGGAGGTGCCGTAGGACTCGATGGTGGCGAGGCCCGGGTGTGCGGCCACGGTGTCGTGCAACCAACGGGACATCTCGTCGTAGCGGAGGAACCTGTCGAAGTCGTAGTCCATCGCTCCACACTAACGACGGGACCGGGAGGCGACCGGTGCCGGGTCAGGCCCGCCAGTCGGCGACGTCGAGTCCGACGGACGAGAAAAGCGTGCGGAGCATCGCGGCGTGGGCGACCGACACGTGCGCGCGGGAGAGCCGCACCAGTTCGTCGCGGAACTCGCGACCGTGGTTGTCGGCGGCGGACACGAGGTGGGCGAGTTCGTGGACGAGCACCGAGAGCGGCAGCGGCCCGTGTCTCACGCTGATCTCGCGTGTGACGAGGTCGACCGCGGCCGCATCGGAGGAGCCGCTCCGTCGCGACCGGGAGAGGGAGGGTTCATCGATGTCCTCGGCCTCGCAGAGTGCGACGAGGACGGCGCCCACGTCGTGTTCGGCGACGACGCGGATACCGAGCGACGCGTCGACCTCGTCCTCCACGGCATAGACGAGGGCCTGGTCCGGCGAACAGCGCGGGTATCGGGTGGCGGCGATCGAGCGCACCCTGGTCGCGGCGTCATCGACCGTCATGTCAGTTCGCCGCGTACACCGCTCGAGAAGGATCGATCGCGGGCGGACAGCGTCCGCCCCGTCCGCTCGCCGTCGGCGAAGGCTCCCGAGGCCGTGTCGGCCCACGTCCACGTGCCGCGCAGGCGGGGTCCGGTGGCGCGCAACTCGTCCTCGGCGCGCGTGAGCCGGTCGCGCAGCACGATGCCCGCTCCCGCCGTCTCGGCGATGTGGTCCTCGCGGGCGGCATCGAGGGCCGCTTCGATGCCGCGCTGGAAACCCTTGAGCCACGTGGTGCGCCACGAGCGTGCGCCGGCGGGAAGTGCGCGCACCGCGAGCGCGTCGGCGGCCGTGAACAGGGTGCGCGCGGCGAAGATGTCCGCGGGACGCCCGTAGAGGACGAGCACTCCGGTGCCGTCGGCCTCGGTGTCGCGGTAGCCCGTGCACGAATGCGCCCGGGCGATGGACCACAGGATCGACAGGCGCCTCGGCACGTACCGACCCGTGCAGGCGACGCGCTCCACGGCGATCCCCGTGTCGTCGGGGGCATCCCCGAGGTCGTGCTCGGTGATGCCGTGGCGGTGCATGAGACGCGAGGCCGCGGCGAGCGCCGCCTCGGCCTCGGGGAGCGGCGTGCCGGGGTGCTGGGCGAGCGCGAGGAGTGCGCGGATGCGTTCGTGCATCGTTCAGTGGTTCAACACGCTCTGGAGGAAACGCCGCGTGCGTTCCTCCGCGGGTGCGCCGATGACGCGCTCCGGCGGGCCCTGCTCGACGATCGAACCGGCATCCATGAACACGACCCGGTCGGCGACGTTGGAGGCGAAGCCCATCTCGTGGGTGACCACGACCATCGTCATGCCCGCCTCGGCGAGTCCGCGCATGACGGAGAGAACGTCGCCGACGAGCTCGGGATCGAGCGCGCTCGTGGCCTCGTCGAAGAGCATGACCTCGGGATCCATGGCCAGCGACCGGGCGATGGCCACCCGTTGTTGCTGTCCCCCGGAGAGTTGGCCGGGATAGGCGGCCTCCTTCTCGGCGAGTCCCACCCGGTCGAGCAGGGTGCGCGAGGTGGCATCGGCCTCCCCGCGGGAGCGCCGCAGCACCTTGCGCTGGGCGACCGAGACGTTGTCGAGCACCGACATGTGCGGGAAGAGGTTGAACTGCTGGAACACCATGCCGATGCGCGTGCGCACGGCATCGATGTCGCAGTCGGGGTCCGTGAGCTCGTGTCCGAGGACCGAGACCGATCCCGACGTCGGGGTCTCGAGCAGGTTGATGCAGCGCAGGAGCGTGCTCTTGCCCGATCCCGAGGGTCCGATGACACAGACCACCTCGCCCCGCCCCACCTCGAGGTCGATGCCCGCCAGCACCTCGTGCGAGCCGAAGGACTTGCGCAGTGCGCGCAGGCGGACGACGGGATCGCTCATCGCCGGGACGCCTTCGCGCGACGCTCCATCCAGGCCACGGCCTGGGTGAGGGGGAGTGTCATGGCCAGGTACACGAGACCGGCCACGATGAGCGGAGTGGCGTTCGCCGTGGCGTTCACGCCGTCACGACCGAACCGCGCCAGATCGATCGTGCCCGCCGTGACGCCGAGCACCGAGATGAGGGACGTGTCCTTGATGAGCAGGACCAGTTCGTTGGTGAGGGGCGGCATGATGATGCGCAGGGCCTGGGGAATGACGATGGTGGTCATGGCGCGCGCCGGACCCATGCCGAGCGAGCGCGCCGCCTCGGTCTGGCCGCGCGGC
>JAULXU010000172.1:10610-15706 GCA_032118285.1 Ilumatobacteraceae bacterium | reverse complement strand
C
Source organism: Ilumatobacteraceae bacterium (assembly GCA_032118285.1). Lineage (GTDB taxonomy): Bacteria > Actinomycetota > Acidimicrobiia > Acidimicrobiales > Ilumatobacteraceae > UBA2093. The sequence continues at coordinate 15,705 of JAULXU010000172.1, read as the reverse complement.
CCGAGCGTCACCGCGGGAATCGTCTCGGCACTCAACCGCACCCTCACGGACGACAACGGTGCCCTCAATGGCCTCATCCAGACCGATGCGGCGATCTCCTCGGGCAATTCGGGCGGACCCCTCATCAACCTGCGCGGCGAGGTCGTGGGCATCAACACCGCGGTTGCCACCGGGGGCATCTCCTCGACGGCCAACAACATCGGATTCGCCATCGGAGTCGCCGAGGTGCAACGGGTTCTCGTCATCCTGCGGGCCAGTGCCGATGGTGAGACTCGCCAGCAGGGCTACCTCGGCATCTCCCTGACCGGTCGCGGTGACGGCGGATCCGGCGCCGTGGTCGTGGAGGTGGAAGTCGACTCTCCCGCCGAAGCGGCCGGTCTCGAGGTGAACGACATCATCCTCGAGATCAACGCCCAGACCATCACTGGTCAGGGGGCGCTCATCGGGATCGTGCGCGACGCCGCCCCCGGGGAGACGATCTCCATCGTCGTGGAACGGGCGGGGCGACGCCTCGTCCTCTCGGCCACACTCGTGGCCCGTCCCGACCAGGGCTGACGGGACCGGTTCCACGGACCCCCGACCGAACACAGGTTCGTCCGGCCCCGTGCCGCCGGAGTTGGCTCCGGCCTGTGTGGCCCCGCGGCCTCCCCGATAGAGTTCAGTTTCCGTGCTTGTCGGGTCCGCCCGGCAGGCCAGATCGATCGTCGAACATCCCAAAAATCGACGTCCGTGAAGGCCGGCAGTTTCGCCGGAACCGCATGGCACAACCCATCTCCGGTGCTCCGGCAACAGCCATGTTGTCGGAGCATTTGCGTGAACAACCCGAGAACAAAGAGGAATGCCGCCATGGCACAGAAAGCGATCGTCGGCGAGAAAGTCGGCATGACACAGGTGTGGGGGGACGACCAGAAGGTCATCCCCGTCACCGTTCTTCGCGTCGAGCCGGTGCGCGTCGTCCAGGTGAAGACCCGGGAGACCGACGGCTACGCCGCCCTCCAGGTCACCTTCGGGCACAAGAACCCGGCCAAGCTCACGAGGCCCGAGCGGGGACACTTCGAGAAGGCCAATGTCGAGGCCGGTCGGCGCGTCGTCGAACTGCGCCTCGAGTCCGTCGACGGCTACGAGGTCGGACAGGAAATCGCCGCCGACCTGCTCGTCGCCGGTGAGAAGGTCGACGTCACCGCGGTCAGCCGCGGCAAGGGATTCGCTGGTGGCATGAAGCGCCACAACTTCAGCGGTCAGGGTGCCAGCCACGGCAACCACAAGCACCACCGTGCGCCCGGATCCATCGGTTCCTGCTCATTCCCCGGCCGCGTCTTCAAGGGTCTGCGCATGGCCGGTCACATGGGCAACGAGCAGGTCACCACCCTCAACCTCGAGGTGGTCGAGGCCGATCCCGAGCGCGGACTCCTCCTCATCAAGGGCTCCGTCCCGGGTCCCAACGGCGGCGTTGTCATCGTGCGCAACGCAGTGAAGGCGAAGTGATTCCCATGGCATCCATAGCAGTCAAGAATGTCTCGGGTGCAGCCGCGGGCACCGCAGAACTGGTCGACGAACTGTTCGGCGTCCAACCGAACGTCCCGGTCATGCACCAGGTGGTGACGGCCCAGCTGGCCCACCGCCGTTCGGGCACCCAGTCCACCAAGACCCGCGCCGAGGTGGCGGGCGGTGGAAAGAAGCCGTTCCGTCAGAAGGGGACCGGCGGCGCCCGACAGGGTTCGACCCGTGCCCCGCACTACACGGGCGGCGGCATCGCGCTCGGGCCCAAGCCGCGCTCGTACTCGCAGCGCACACCGCGCAAGATGGTCCGGCTGGCCCTGGCGTCCGCCCTCAGCGACCGCGCCGCGGCCGGACGCGTGGTCGTCGTCGATTCGTGGGGCTTCGCCGCCCCCAGCACGAAGGATGCCCTGAAGGCCCTTCAGGCCCTCGGCGTGACCGGTCGCTCGCTCGTGGTGGTCGACACCGCCGACGACACCGCGATTCGCAGTTTCCGCAACATCCCCGAGGTGCAGCTGATCCTGTCGACCGAGCTGAACGCCTATGACGTGCTGTGCAACGAATGGATCGTCTTCACCTCGGCGACCCTGCCCGCCGCCGGGAAGAAGGAGGAGGCCCGATGAAGGACCCACGCGACATCATCATCGCCCCGGTCGTGTCGGAGAAGAGCTACGGCCTGATGGAATCCGACGTTTACACCTTCCAGGTGCACGTCGACGCGACCAAGCCCGAGATCCACGACGCGATCGAGGCGATCTGGGGCGTCAAGGTTCTCAGGGTCAACACCCTCAACCGCAAGGGCAAGTTCCAGCGCACCCGCAACACCAACCGTCTTGGCAAGCGTCCGTCCACGAAGCGGGCGATTGTCACCCTCGAGGCGGGAAGCAAGATCCCGTTGTTCGAAAGCTGAGAGAACCATGGCAATCCGCAAGCGCAAGCCGACGAGCCCCGGGCGTCGTTTCCAGACGGTCTCGGATTTCTCCGAGATCACCAAGTCGACCCCCGAGAAGACCCTCCTCGTCTCGAAGACCAACACCGGTGGACGCAACTCCTACGGTCGCAAGACGGCCCGCCACAAGGGCGGTGCCCACAAGCGCCAGTACCGCATCATCGACTTCAAGCGGATCAAGGACGGGGTGACCGCCAAGGTCGCTGCGATCGAGTACGACCCGAACCGCACCTGCCGCATCGCACTGCTGCACTACGCCGACGGCACCAAGGCCTACATCCTCGCCCCGAAGGGTCTCGAGGTCGGCATGCACGTCGAATCGGGACACGGTGCCGACATCAAGCCCGGCAACGCCCTGCCGCTGCGGTTCATGCCCGTGGGAACGGTGGTGCACAACGTCGAGCTGCGCCCCGGTGGCGGCGGCAAGATCGGTCGCTCCGCCGGAATGGCCGTGCAGTTGGTCGCCAAGGACGGGGACTTCGCCACGCTGCGCCTGCCCTCCACGGAAATGCGACGCGTGCTCCTCGACTGCCGCGCCACCGTCGGCGAGGTGGGCAACTCCGAGCACGAGCTCGTCAAGATCGGCAAGGCCGGCCGCAACCGCTGGAAGGGCGTGCGCCCCCAGACACGTGGTGTCGCCATGAACCCCGTCGACCACCCGCTCGGCGGCGGCGAAGGCAAGACATCAGGCGGTCGTCCGCCGGTGTCGCCGTGGGGCAAGCCCGAGGGCCGCACACGCAACAAGAACAAGCCGTCGCAGCAGCTCATCGTGCGCCGCCGGCGCGCCGGAAAGGGACGGAGGTAACCACCCATGTCGCGCAGTCTCAAGAAGGGCCCGTTCGTGGACGAGCACCTGCTCAAGAAGATCGACGCCGCCAACGCGGCGGGCGACCGCAAGGTCATCAAGACCTGGTCGCGTCGTTCCACGATCGTTCCCGACATGGTCGGGCACACCATCGCCGTCCATGACGGTCGCAAGCACGTGCCGGTCTACGTGACCGAGTCCATGGTCGGGCACAAGCTCGGGGAGTTCTCCCCGACCCGCACCTTCCGCTTCCACGCCGGCCAGGAGAAGGGGGCACGGAAGTGACCGGTCCCAAGCTCAACGAGGCCAACCGCGTCGCGGGATCGAGCAGCGGCGTGCGCGCGAGCGCGCGCTACGTCCGCTCGTCCGCCTCGAAGGTGCGCGTCGTGCTCAACCTCGTGCGAGACAAGGACGTGGCCACCGCCGACGAGATCCTCAGGTTCACCGACCGCGAGGCCGCCACCCTCGTGCGCAAGGTCCTTGCCTCCGCGGTCGCCAACGCCGTGAACAACAACGAACTCGACGCCGACGACCTCTACGTCAAGGCCTGCTTCGCCGACGAGGGCCCGACGCTCAAGCGTTTCCGTCCCCGGGCCAAGGGTCGCGCCGGTCGCATCAACAAGCGCACATGCCACATCACCGTCATCGTCGACACGATGTCCGAGGAGGCCATCAGGGTCCGCGACGTCAAGACCATGGCCAAGGGAACCCGGACCGCCGCGGGCAGCCGCAGCGCCCGTGTCCAGGCCAGCCGTCGTGCCTCCGCACCGGCGGAGCAGACCGCTCCGGAGGAGCCGTTGGTCGACGAGATCACGACGACCCCCGAGGCGGAGGCCCCGGTCGTCGACACCCCCGAGACGGACGCCGCCCAGGATGCGGCTGCCGGAGAGAACCAGGAGAACTGATGGGTCAGAAGATCAACCCGTACGGGTTCCGCCTCGGCGTGACCACCGACTGGAAGAGCCGCTGGTTCAGCGTGCGTGACTACAAGGACCTCCTCACCGAGGACTGGAAGATCCGCGAGTACCTCATGACCACGCTCGAGGACGCGGCCGTCAGCCGCGTCGAGGTGGAGCGCAAGCCCGGCGAGCTCAAGGTCGAGGTGCACACCGCCCGTCCCGGCATCGTCATCGGACGCAAGGGGGCCAAGGCCGACGAGCTCCGCGCCGGACTGGCCCGCATCACCGGCAACAACCGGGTGCAGCTCACCATCATCGAGATCAAGCAGGCCGAGCTCGACGCGGCGCTGATCGCCCAGGGTGTCGCCGACCAGCTGGTCAACCGCATCGCCTTCCGTCGCGCCATGAAGCGCGCCGTGCAGAACGCGCAGAAGTTCGGCGCCCTCGGCATCCGCATCCAGTGCTCGGGCCGTCTCGGCGGTGCCGAGATGAGCCGCACCGAGTGGTACCGCGAGGGTCGCGTGCCGCTGCACACGTTGCGCGCCGACATCGACTACGGATTCCGCGAGGCCCGCACGGGTTCGGGCCGCGTGGGCGTCAAGGTGTGGCTCTACAAGGGCGACATCCTCCCCTACAAGAGCCAGTCCCAGGACAAGATCAGCCGTGAGGCCGCCATGGCGGTGGGCGATACGTCCGGCGCGGCCGCCCCCGAGATGGCCGCACCGGGACGTCGCGTGGTGTCCTCTGCGGGTCCCCGCTCCGCATCCGACGTCGTCGAGACGGAGGTCGCGCCCCTGGTCAAGGAGGCCGACCCCGAGTTCGAGCGTCTCCTCGAGGAGGAGGAGGCGATCGAGCGTCGCATCCACGAGTCGCACGAGACTCCCAAGCTCCGAGGGGAGGACTGACCATGTTGATGCCCCGCAAGGTCCGTCACCGCAAGCAGCA
>JAULXU010000172.1:0-10600 GCA_032118285.1 Ilumatobacteraceae bacterium | reverse complement strand
CACATCAAGCGCGGCGGCAAGGTGTGGATCAACGTCTTCCCCGACAAGCCGGTGACCAAGAAGCCCGCCGAGACCCGCATGGGTTCGGGCAAGGGCAATCCCGAGTTCTGGGTGGCAGTGGTCAAGCCCGGTCGCATCCTGTTCGAGCTCAGTTATCCCGCCCCGGACATCGCGCGCGCCGCTCTCGAGCGTGCCGTGCAGAAGCTCCCCATCAAGGCCCGCGTCATCTCGCGCGACGAGCCGATCTGACGAGGACGGACACAGACATGGCACAGAAGAACACCATCGCCGAGCTCAGGGACAAGGACCTCGCGGCCCTCGTCTCGGAGTTGCGCGCAGCGAAGCAGGAGGCGCTGAACCTCCGCTTCCGCAACGCCACGGGACAGCTGGACAAGCACGACGAGATCCGCCGGGTCCGCCGTCGCATTGCACGGATCAACACCCTCATCCGCGAGCGCGAGATCGCCGCGGCAGAGGCAGCAGGGAAGTGACAGGGAAGATGACACAGGACAACACCGCCGAGCGCAACGCCCGCAAGGTCCGCGAGGGCCTCGTCGTCTCCAACAAGATGAACCAGACCGCGGTCATCTCCGTCGTGGAACGCGTCCGCCATGCCAAGTACGACAAGTTCGTGCTGCGCACCAAGAAGCTCTATGCCCACGACGAGGCCAACGACGCCCAGGTCGGCGACCGCGTCCGGGTCATGGAGACCCGTCCGATGTCCAAGCTCAAGCGCTGGCGCATCGTCGAGATCCTGGAGCGTGCGAAGTGATCCAGCAGGAATCCCGTCTCCGGGTCGCCGACAACAGCGGCGCCAAGGAAGTGCTCGTCATCAAGGTGCTCGGCGGCACGCGCCGTCGCTACGCCTCCATCGGTGACGTGTTCATCGGCACGGTCAAGGACGCCATCCCCGGCGCCGCCGTGAAGAAGGGCGAGGTCGTCCGCTGCGTCGTCGTCCGCGTCAAGAAGGAGAAGCGTCGTCCCGACGGCAGCTACATCCGATTCGACGAGAACGCCGCCGTGCTCATCAAGGAGGACCTCACCCCCCGCGGGACCCGCATCTTCGGGCCGGTGGGACGCGAGCTCCGCGACAAGAAGTTCATGCGAATCGTTTCGCTCGCACCGGAGGTGCTGTGACCATGAAGCTCAGGAAGGGCGATCTCGTCCGTGTCATCGCGGGCAAGGACATCGGCAAGGAGGGCACCATCTCGCGGGTGATGCCCGACGACAACAAGGTGATCGTGGAGGGCGTCAATCTCGCCAAGCGCCACACCAAGGCGCGCAAGGCGGGGGACAAGCCCGACATCGTCGAGAAGGCCATGCCCCTCGACGCGTCGAACGTCATGCTCGTCCACAAGGGAAAGACCACGCGCATCGGATTCCGCCTCGAAAAGGACGGCCGGAAGATCCGCATCGCCAAGACCACGGGAGACGAAGTCTGATGACCGCCACCACCGCTCCGCGCCTCAAGGCGCGCTACGACGCCGAGATAAAGCAGGCGATCATGGCCCAGCTCGGGCTCGCGAACGTCATGCAGGTCCCCAAGCTCGACAAGATCGTGATCAACATGGGCGTGGGAAGGGCCACGCAGCAGCCGTCCCTGCTCGACGGTGCGGTCGCCGACCTCACGGCCCTCTCGGGGCAGAAGCCTGTGGTGACCAAGTCGAGGGATTCGATCGCCGGTTTCAAGCTCCGCGAGAACCAGGCCATCGGCTGCAAGGTCACGCTTCGCGGCGACCGCATGTGGGAGTTCTTCGACCGTCTCCTCTCGATCGCCATCCCGCGCATCCGCGACTTCCGCGGTCTTCCGGCCCACTCGTGGGACGGCCGGGGCAACTACACGTTCGGCCTCGCCGAGCAGACGGTCTTCCCGGAGATCGAGTACGACAAGATCGACGCACCCCGCGGCATGGACATCACCATCGTGACGACCGCCGTGAGCGACGAGCAGGGCCGGGCCCTCCTCGATGCGTTCGGATTCCCGTTCAAGCGCGGCAACGAGGGTGGACCCCCGGCGCGCAAGAAGGCCAAGGGCCCCGCCCGCGGCGGCAAGAAGAAGTAGGACAGGTAGAGGACTATGGCAAAGAAGTCACTGATCAACAAGGCGAACGCCAAGCCCAAGTTCCGTGTTCGGGCGTACACGCGCTGCCGCAAGTGCGGTCGCGCCCGCTCGGTGTACCGCAAGTTCGGCCTGTGCCGGGTGTGCTTCCGCGAGATGGCGCACGCCGGCGAGATCCCGGGCGTGACCAAGGCGAGCTGGTGAGGTAACCGACATGATGACCGATCCCATCGCCGACATGCTCACCCGCATCCGCAACGCGAACACCGCGTTGAAGGAGCACGTGATCATGCCCTCCTCGAAGCAGAAGGTGGCCCTCGCCGAGATCCTCAAGAAGGAGGGCTACATCGACGGCTTTTCCGTCGCGCCCGCCCGCAAGGGTCCCGGCAACGAACTCACCGTGCACATGAAGTATTCGAACGACCGCCATCGCACGATCAGCGGCCTGACGAGGATCTCCACGCCGGGCCTGCGCGTGTACCGCGCCTCTTCCGAGGTCCCGCGGGTCCTCGGAGGTCTCGGCGTGGCTGTTCTGTCCACCAGCCAGGGTCTCATGACCGACCGCGAGGCGCGCAAGCGCAAGGTCGGCGGCGAAGTGCTCTGCTTCGTGTGGTGATCGGAAGGTAGGAAGAGACATGTCACGCATCGGAAAGGCCCCCATCACCGTCCCCTCCGGGGTCGAGGTGAGCATCTCGGGCCGCACCGTCACGGTGAAGGGCCCCAAGGGGCAGCTGTCCCGCGAGATCCCCGGCGAGATCACGGTCCGCAAGGAGGAGTCCGTCCTCCTCGTGGAGCGGCCCGACGACGAACGGGAGAACCGTTCGTTGCACGGACTCGTCCGCACCCTGGTGAACAACATGGTCGTGGGCGTCACCGACGGCTATGCCAAGGAACTCGAGATCGTGGGCGTGGGCTACCGCGCCGAGGCCCAGGGAACGAACCTGCGCCTCGCGCTCGGTTTCTCGCACCCGGTCATCGTCCCCGCGCCGGAGGGCATCACCTTCGAGGTGCCGGCCCAGACCCGCGTCATCGTGCGAGGCATCGACAAGGAGGTCGTCGGCCAGGTGGCCGCCAACATCCGGTCGATCCGCAAGCCCGAGCCCTACAAGGGCAAGGGAGTGCGCTACCTCAACGAGCGCATCCTCCGCAAGGCCGGCAAGACCGGCAAGAAGTGATCCAGGGACACAGGTAGACGACCATGGCAAACATCTCGAAGACCCGTCGCGACTCGCGACTCCGGCGCCACCGCCGGGTGCGCAAGAAGGTCCACGGCACCGCCGCTCGACCGCGCCTCGCGGTGCACCGCACCAACAAGCACTTCAGCATGCAACTCATCGACGACGACCGTGGCCACACCGTGGCCGCCGCGTCCTCGGTGGAGGTGGACATGCGCTCGACCAGTGGCGCGACCGTCGATGCCGCGACGAAGGTCGGGGAACTGATCGCCCAGCGCGCGAAGGCCGCGGGAGTCTCCACGGTCGTCTTCGACCGTGGCGGATACCTGTACCACGGCCGCGTGGCGGCCGCGGCAAAGGCCGCCCGTGAGGCGGGACTGGAGTTCTGATGAGCAACACACATGTCAATGCAACGACCGAGCCGGGGGGCCTGCGCGAGTCGCGGGTCATCCACATCAATCGCGTCGCCAAGGTCGTTCAGGGCGGACGTCGCTTCTCCTTCACCGCGCTGGTCGTGGTGGGTGACGGCAACGGCCGCGTCGGTCTGGGCTACGGCAAGGCCAAGGAGGTGCCCCTCGCGATTCAGAAGGGGACCGAGGAGGCGAAGCGCAACCTGTTCGACGTAGCCCTCGCCGGCCCGACCATCACCCACCCCATCCTGGGCGTGTGCGGAGCGGGTCGCGTGCTGCTGAAGCCCGCGGCTCCCGGTACGGGTGTCATCGCCGGCGGTGCCGCCCGCATCATCCTCGAGGAGGCGGGAATCCACGACGTGCTGTGCAAGTCGCTCGGTTCGGCCAACGCCATCAACGTCGCCCGCGCGACCATCGAGGGTCTCCGCTCGCTCCAGCGACCCGACGTGGTCGCCCGTCGTCGCGGCATCCCGGCAGATTCGTTCGTGCCCAAGGGCATGCTGAAGGCCTACACCGACCGCGAGCGCGCGCTCGCGGCGGGGGAGGTGCAGTGACCGTGGCCGACAAGACGATCACCGTGACGCTTCGCCGTTCCCGCATCGGCATCAAGCCCAAGTCCCGCGGCACGCTGCGGGCCCTCGGGCTGTCCAAGATCGGCGACACGAACACCCTTCCCGACCGTCCCGAGATCCGCGGCATGATCGCCCGGGTTCCCCACCTCATCGAAGTCAAGGAGAACTGACATGCGCGTCGACGAACTCGCACCCGCACCGGGCAGCACCAAGCGCCGCAAGCGCGTCGGTCGCGGCACCGCCGGCAAGGGCGGCAAGACCGCCGGTCGCGGCACCAAGGGTCAGTACGCCCGCAACACGGTGGCCCGGGGCTTCGAGGGCGGTCAGATGCCCCTCAAGCAGCGTGTCCCCAAGCTGAAGGGCTTCAACAACCCCTTCCGGGTGGAGTACTACGCGGTGAACCTCGACTCACTCCAGGAACTGGGCCTCTCCGAGGTCGACCCGGCGGTCCTCGTGGCCCGCGGCGTCGCCCACAAGGGGACTCTCGTCAAGGTTCTGGCGCGCGGCACCATCTCCATCCCGGTCAAGGTGTCGGCCCACGCCGTGTCGAAGTCGGCCGAGAAGGCCATCCTCGCCGCCGGTGGATCGGTGACCCTTCTGCCGCTGCCGCACAAGGTCCGTCCCCCGGCAAAGGGCAACCAGTTCACCAACCGCTGAGCCGGGGTCGTCCGCACCCCGCATTTAAGGAGTCGACGTGTTCACGAACGTCAAGAACATCTTCCTGGTGGAGGACCTGCGCAAGAAGGTCCTCTTCACGCTGGCGATGGTGATGGTGTACCGCGCAGGCTCCGGCCTGCGCGCACCCGGGGTCGACCCGGTCGCCGTGTCGCAGCTGCGCGAGGCGGCGAACTCGCAGGGGGCGCTCGGATTCCTGAACCTCTTCTCCGGAGGCGCGTTCGGGTCGTTCTCGATCTTCGCGCTCGGCATCATGCCCTACATCACCGCGAGCATCATCATGCAGGTGCTCAACGTGGTCATCCCCAAGCTGCAGGAGTGGCGGGAGATGGGCGCTGTGGGGCAGCGCAAGATCACCCAGACGACCCGCTACGTGGCGATCGTCATCGCCCTCCTGCAGGGATCGGGCCTCACCTTCATCTTCGGTCAGGGGAACGGCTCGGCCTTCCTCGGCGCGGCGGCCCAGGCGCCGGACGTCGTCCTGCTCGACCCGTTCATGCCGCGTGCACTCCTCGTCATCCCCACGCTCGTGGCCGGCACAGCCCTCCTCATGTGGGTGGGCGAGCTGATCAGTCAGCGCGGAATCTCGAACGGGATGAGCGTGCTCATCTTCGCCTCGGTGGTCTCGGGCCTGCCCTACAGCTACTACTCGATCCTCCAGAGCAAGAAGTTCATCGTCTTCGCCGCGCTGGTGGGTGTCTCGCTCCTCATCCTCTTCGCCGTCGTGCGCGTCGAGCTGGCCCAGCGCCGCATCCCCGTGCAGTTCGCCAAGCGCGTCGTGGGCCGGCGAATGACGATGGGGCAGAGCACCTACATTCCGCTGAAGGTCAACCAGGCCGGCATCGTCCCGATCATCTTCGCCTCGTCCGTCCTGCTGCTCCCCGTTCTCCTCTCGAACGTTCTCGGCAGCGGGGAGGGCTGGCGCGGGAGCATCGCTTCGTTCGTCAACGACTACCTCGTGAACAGCCAGAACCTCGTCTACATCGTCGGCTTCTTCGGTCTCATCGTGGCGTTCGCGTACTTCTACAACTCGATCGCCTTCGATCCGATCCGCCAGGCGGACCAGCTGCGCAAGCAGGGCGGCTTCATCCCCGGTATCCGTCCCGGACCCCAGACGGAGCAGTACCTCTCCAAGGCCGTCAACCGCATCACCCTGCCGGGTGCCCTCTTCGTGGCGTTCATCGCCATCGTTCCCTACATCATCCTGTGGGTGGGCGACGTGCAGTCCTTCCCCTTCGCCGGCACGACGGTGCTCATCGCGGTGGGCGTGGCGCTCGAGATCATGCGCCAGATCAATTCCCAGCTCATGCTGCGCAACTACGAGGGCTTCCTGAAGTGACCCTCGGCCCGGGAGGGCGAGGGCCCGCACGGGGCGAGGTGGATCGGTGATCGCGGGAATCCGGATCGTGCTGCTCGGGCGGCAGGGATCGGGGAAGGGCACGCAGTGCGTCCGCCTTTCCCGTCACTACGTCGTGCCCCACATCTCGACGGGCGACATCCTGCGGGCGGCGGTGCGCGAGGGGACAGAGCTCGGGCGCATGGCCAAGAGCGTCATCGATTCGGGAGGCCTGGTGGGTGACGACATCATGATCGGCATCGTCGCCGAGCGGCTCGGGCAGGACGACGCACGAAGTCGTGGCTACATCCTCGACGGTTTTCCCCGTACCGTGGCCCAGGCGGTCGCTTTCGACGGCATCAGCGGTGCGGCCCCGCTCGAGACGGTCATCGACCTCGAGGTGCCCCGCGGCATGGTGCTCCAGCGCCTCTCGGCGCGGAGGGTGTGCCGCGACTGCGGCGCCAACTACCAGTCCTCGGGCACCGATCCGCGGTCCTGGACCTGCGAGGTGTGCGGCGGGGACGTGGTGCAGCGGGACGACGACACCCCCACGGCCATCAACCAGCGCCTCGACCTCTACGAGTCCCAGACGCAGCCCCTCATTGATTTCTACGGGGAATCGGACCGGCTCGTCCAGGTGGACGGTGTGGGGACCCCCGAGGAGGTCTTCGAGCGGATCACCTCGGCCATCGAGAACCGCCGCTGACCGCCGCTTGGCGCCCGGGAAAGCCGCCGATAGGCTCAACCTTCGTCCCTGCGACAGGTTTGCAGGGAACTCCGGGGCCGGTCCCCGGAATCCACACACGACAAGGAGCCGACCCTGGCCAAGCCGAAGGAAGACGCGATCGTGCTCGAGGGCACGATTCTCGAATCGCTGCCGAACGCAATGTTCAAGGTCGAACTCGAGAACGGGCACAAGGTGCTCGCGCACATCTCGGGAAAGATGCGCATGCACTACATCCGCATCCTCCCCGGCGACAAGGTCCAGGTCGAACTCACCCCCTACGACCTCACCCGGGGTCGTATCACCTACCGCTTCAAGTGAGTCTGCAATGAAGGTCCGACCCAGCGTCAAGAAAATCTGCGAGAAGTGCAAGGTCATCCGTCGCCACGGGCGCGTGATGGTCATCTGCGAGAACCCGCGACACAAGCAGCGCCAGGGCTGATCCAACAGGAAGGCAACGAGACATGGCACGTATTTCCGGAGTCGACATCCCGCGCGAGAAGCGCCTGGAGATTTCGCTCACCTACATCTTCGGCATCGGTCGCTCGACCTCCCGTCGCATCTGCGATGCGACCGGACTCAGCCCCGACGTCCGCGTCCGCGACCTCACGGAGGACGAGGTCAACCGCATCCGCGGTTGGGTCGACCAGAACGTCAGCGTGGAGGGAGACCTGCGTCGCGACGTGCAGCAGGACATCAAGCGCAAGATGGAGATCGGCTGCCTCCAGGGCGTCCGCCACCGCAAGGGTCTGCCCGTCCGGGGACAGCGCACGCACACCAACGCGCGCACCCGCAAGGGCCCGAAGAAGACCGTGGCGAACAAGAAGAAGGCAGTGAGGTAATCCGGTGGCCAAGACACAGGCAGGCGGACGTCGTCCGCGCAAGCGCGAGCGCAAGAACGTCACCAACGGCGTCGTTCACATCAAGAGCTCGTTCAACAACACGATCGTGTCCATCACCGACACGGAGGGCAACGTCATCGCATGGGCATCGTCCGGCGGAGTCGGTTTCAAGGGATCCCGCAAGTCGACCCCGTTCGCCGCTCAGCAGGCCGCGGAAAAGGCCGGCAAGGCCGCGATGGAGCACGGTCTCCGTCGCGCCGAGGTACATGTGAAGGGCCCGGGTTCGGGTCGCGACACCGCGCTCCGCTCGATCCAGAATCTCGGCATCGAGGTGTCGGGCATCAAGGACGTCACTCCGGTTCCGCACAACGGATGCCGTCAGCCGAAGCGTCGGAGGAGCTGATCATGGCCCGTTACACAGGACCCAAGGTGCGCATCTCGCGTCGCCTCAGCACCAACATCTTCGAGAACGCCAAGGGCTCCAAGGCCCTCGACCGTCGTCCGTTCCCCCCGGGCGCGCACGGTCGCACCCGCCGCCGCAACGCCGGCAGCGAGTACCTGGCCCAGTTGCAGGAGAAGCAGAAGGCCAAGTACATCTACGGACTTCTCGAACGCCAGTTCCGACGCACCTACGAGGAGGCCAACCGCCTCCAGGGTCCGACGGGCGAGAACCTGCTCAGCCTGCTCGAGCGACGCCTCGACAATGTCGTGTTCCGCGCCGGATGGGCCTCCACCCGGCCCCAGGCCCGTCAGTTCGTCAACCACGGTCTCGTGACCGTGGACGGCAAGCGCGTCGACATTGCCTCGTTCCGCGTGAAGCGCGGACAGGTGGTGGCACTGTCGACGAAGGCCCGCGACATGATCCAGATTCAGCACAACATCGACACCCTCGACCGTCCGCTCGTGGGCTGGCTCGAAGCCGGCGAGAAGCAGGTCACCGTGCGCGACCTGCCCCAGCGCGACCACATCGACGTACCCGTCCGTGAGCAGCTCATCGTCGAGCTGTACTCGAAGTAAGACCCTTTCCCCAGGAGATCCCCATGCTTGTCATTCAGCGTCCTTCCGTCGAGGCTCTCGGCGAAGACCATCCCACCCAGCAGCGCTTCGCCGTCGGTCCGCTGGAACCCGGCTTCGGCCACACCATCGGCAACTCCCTGCGCAGGGCGCTCCTGTCCTCGATTCCGGGTGCCGCCATCACGACGGTGAAGTTCGACGGCATCGACCATGAGTTCACGACCATCAAGGGCATGACCGAGGACGTCACCGAGTTCATCCTCAACCTCAAGGACCTCGTCGTCGTGTCCCACTCTGATGAGCCCGTCGTGCTGCGTCTCGACGTGAAGGGCCCGAAGAAGGTCACCGCCGCCGACATCCCGTTGTCCGCCGACGTGGAGATCCTGAACAAGGACCTCGAGCTGGCCACGCTGAACGCCGGTGCCCATCTGGCCCTCGACCTCACCGTCGAGACGGGCCGTGGATACCTCTCGACCGACCGCGACGCCGAGAGCAGGGTCATCGGGGTCATCCCGATCGACGCCATCTTCTCGCCGGTACGCCGCGTGACGTTCGACATCGAGCCCACCCGCGTGGCCCAGAGCACGAACTACGACCGCCTCGTCCTCGACATCGAGACGGACGGCTCCGTGTCCCCGCGCGAGGCCCTCGCGTCGGGTGCGGCGACACTGCGCTCGCTGGTCGACCTCATCGCGACCCTGTCCGAGGATCCGCGTGCGCTCGAGCTCAGCGAGCCCATCGGCGCGAGCCTCGGTGTCCCCGACCTCGACCTCCCCATCGAGGACCTCGACCTCAGCGAGCGTCCCCGCAACTGCCTCAAGCGGGCCCAGGTCAACACCATCGGCGAGTTGCTTCTCAAGAGCATCGACGACCTCATGAACATCCCCAACTTCGGCCAGAAGAGCCTCGACGAGATCGTGCAGAAGCTCGACGAGCGCGGCCTCACCCTGCGCGGCTGACGCCCGCAGTTCGGAAACGGAGAACACCATGGCAACCCCACGACGTGCCCCTCGCTTCGGCGGAAGTGCCGCCCACCAGCGCCTGCTCATGGCCAACCTCGCGTCTTCGCTGTTCGCCTCCGGCGGCATCGTCACCACCGAGGCCCGCGCCAAGGCGCTGCGTCCCATCGCGGAGAAGCTCATCACCAAGGCCAAGAAGGCCCAGGGGGATTCGCCGATGCGCGTCCATCGCATCCGCCAGATCCAGGGCTATCTCGGCGACAAGGAGATGACGGCCAAGCTGGTCAACGAACTCGCGGGCCAGTACGCCGACCGCAACGGCGGCTACACGCGCATCCTCAAACTCGGCACCCGCCAGGGTGACGCCGCGCCGATGGCGCGCATCGAACTCGTCTGACCCTTCCCCGGTCGACGAACCGGACATGGACGACTCGGACACCCCGGAGACGGGGACGGTCTGCGCCCGTGTGGCCTACCACGGGGCCGCCTTCCACGGCTTCGCTGCCAACGACGATGTGGTGACGGTCGAGGGGACCCTCGTCGATGTTCTCCGCCGCGTGACGGGAGCGTCCCCGCGGATCATTCCCGCCGGGCGCACCGATGCCGGTGTGCATGCGAGCGCACAGGTGGTGAGTTTCGAGATGCGTCGCGACACCGATCTCGCGGCGCTGTCACGCAGTCTGAACGCCCTGTGTGCGCCGGCCCTGGCCGTCTCCTCCATGGAGTGGGCCGAGCCGGGCTTCGATGCCCGCGTGAGCGCCACGTGGCGTCGGTACCGGTACTCGGTCCTCAATTCGCCGATCCATGATCCCCTTCTCGCGGACACGACCTGGC
>JAULXU010000171.1:680-1542 GCA_032118285.1 Ilumatobacteraceae bacterium | reverse complement strand
CACGGCCCGAACCTCCACCACAGGTTCCAGGTGAGGATGCGCGCTTCCATGGAGGGAACGCTACGGCACCCCGGAGTCAGGCGCTCAGGAATTCCACGAGGGCCGCCGAGATGAGCTCCGGCCTCTCGGGGATCATCGCGTGGCCGGCACCGTCGATCTCCACGAGGCGGGCATGGGGGGCGGACTCCGCCACGTACCGGCGGCCGTTCCCCGGCGGTGCGATGGCGTCCTGGAGCGCCTGCACCACGAGCACGCGGTCCACGGATGCGCCCCACCAGTCCTCGCGGGGCGTGGCCAGCACGGCTGCTCGCTGGTACGCGGCAATCTCCCCCATCCACCCGTCGCGCCACACCGAGGGGTCGTTGCCGGGGGCGAAGAACACCTGCCTCACTGTGTCGAGGTGCTCGTCATCGGGCAGGGTCGAATCGAAGCAACGATTGAGCAGCACGAACATATGGGGGTCGGGTTCCACGAGGCCCCCCGCCGCGAGAAGGGTGAGCGACTCGACCCGCCCGCCGAAGTCCGCCGTGATTGTCCTGGACAGCCTGTTGCCGAACGCGTGCCCGACGAGGTGGAACGTGCCGATGCCGAGCGCGTCGAGCTGCGAGACCGTGTCACGGGCCAGGTCGTGGAGCGTTGCGTCCCCATCCCACGAGGGATGGGGTTCCACGGGCACCGGCTCGAACCCGGCGGCGCGGAGCGCGGGATACAGGGGCTCGAAGTCGGTGGCGGGGCGCCCGAGCGAGGGCACCATCACGACATGGCGGACGGTCATGGCTCCACCGTAGTTTGCCTGCCTGTCGTCACTGCACGGCGAGGCTGGCGCGGAACTCGGCGTCCTCGATCAGCGCGCGCACCTCGG
>JAULXU010000171.1:0-670 GCA_032118285.1 Ilumatobacteraceae bacterium | reverse complement strand
CGCTCGAGCGTGACACCGTGGATGGTGCCGTTGAACCTGTATACGTGCGGGTAGTCACCCACCGCCGCGCCGCTGTCCATGCCCACGTCGAACGTCTCGCCGCTGATCGAGAAGATGACGGGCACTGACTTCCCCACTCGCACGTGGCCGACCGGCGAGCCGTCGAGGGACATCACCGAGTCACCGCCGCCGCCCATCCCCCCGTCGTAGGCGTGCTCGATCACGACGGTGTGGCGCCCGGGGACGAGCGCCGTCCCCGAGACCGCCACGTAGTGCTCGTGCCCCAGCCAGTTGTAGTGGTAGCGGGGCCGTCCGTCCGGACCCACGTAGAGCGACCATCCGGCCATGTTCCCACCCTGGGCCACAATCACGCCCTCGCACCCGCCCACAGGCACCGTGATGTCCGCGGTGATGCGGAACGAGCAGTTCTTCAGGTTCACGACCGACCGCTCTGGCATCCGCTGGTGAGCGGCGGTATACGTCATCTTCGTCGTGCCGCGGAGCGAGTCGTGCACGGCGAACTTCGCCCCGAAGGTCTGGCCAGGTTCCTTCAGGGGGTACACGTTGTTGCGGCGGGCCTCCTCGTCGAACAGTTGCTGCAGTTCCGCGAGCTTGTCGGGGCGCTCGACCGCGAGGTCCCTGCCCTGGGAGAAGTCGTTGCGGATGTCGT
>JAULXU010000170.1:0-16621 GCA_032118285.1 Ilumatobacteraceae bacterium | reverse complement strand
CCATGCACCGCCCGTAGGCTCGGGCGGGTGACCGACGCCGCCCGCATCCTCGAGGAAGCGGCGTCGCGGCGCACCTTCGCCATCATCAGCCATCCCGACGCCGGCAAGACGACGCTCACCGAGAAGTTCCTTCTCTATGCGGGCGCGGTGCAGCGGGCCGGCGCCGTCAAGGCCCGCGGCGACCGCCAATCGGCGACGTCTGACTGGATGGAACTCGAGCGCCAGAGGGGCATCTCCATCTCCTCCACGGTGCTGCAGTTCCCCTACCGCGGCTGCACGTTCAACCTGCTCGACACCCCCGGCCACCGCGACTTCTCCGAGGACACCTACCGGGTGCTCGCCGCGGTGGACGCCGTCATCATGGTGCTCGACACGGCCAAGGGCATCGAACCCCAGACCCTGAAGCTCTTCGAGGTCTGTCGCTCGCGATCCCTGCCCGTCATCACCTTCTTCAACAAGTACGACCGACCCGGCCGCGATCCTCTCGAGCTGCTCGATGAAGTGGAAGCCCAGATCGGGCTGCGCCCGACCCCGGCGGTGTGGCCGGTGGGCATCCCGGGCGACTTTCGCGGCGTCATCGACCGGCGCACGGGCGAGTTCGTGCGCTACACCCGCACCGCGCGGGGCGCCTCGATCGCACCGGAGGAGATCGTCGATCCCGAGCGGGCCGCCGAGGAGGAGGGGGACGCGTGGCGAGCGGCGATGGACGGATGCGGCCTGCTCGATGCCGTCGGCGCCGACGTGGACCCCGAGAGTTTCCTCGCCGGTGCCAGCACGCCGGTGTTCGTCGGCTCGGCGCTGACGAACTTCGGTGTGCAGATGGTGCTCGATGCCGTCGTCGATCTGGCTCCGCCGCCGGCCCCGCGCGAGGATGCCCACGGCGACCCTCGCCCGCTCGAGGCCGACTTCGCCGCGTTCGTGTTCAAGATCCAGGCGAACATGGACCCGAACCATCGCGACCGCCTCGCCTTCGCCCGCATCTGTTCGGGTCGGTTCGAGCGCGGCATGGACGTGACGTGCGCCCGCACCGAGAAGGGTGTCGGCACGAAATACGCCACAACCGCATTCGGCGCCGAGCGCGAGACCATCGAGGAGGCCTGGCCTGGTGACATCATCGGTCTCGTCAACACGTCCGGTCTGCAGATCGGCGACACGCTGCACGCGGGCAGGACGGTGGAGTTCCCGCCCCTGCCGCGCTTCGCTCCCGAGGTGTTCGCCACCGCGCGCCCTCTCGACACCTCCAAGTACAAGCAGTTCCGCCGCGGCCTGCAGCAACTCGACGAGGAGGGGGTGGTGCAGGTGCTGCGGGATCCCGACATGGGCGATGCCGACCCCGTGCTCGCCGCCGTCGGTCAACTGCAGTTCGAGGTGCTCGCCCATCGTCTCGCTTCCGAGTTCAACGCCCCGGCCGAGGTGCTTCCCGCCGATTACCAGGGCATCCGGCTCACGGACCGCGAATCGATCCCGCGCCTGCGCGAGATCGGTGGGATCCGCATCCTGCGGCGCAGCGACGACCGTCTCGTGGCGCTCTTCCAGAGCCGTTACCGACTCCAGCGCCTCGAAGCCGACGAACCCGAGCTCACGCTCGAGCGCATCCTCGCCGGCTCATTGGAGGGATGACCGCCCTCGCCCCGGCAACCAAGTTGAGCTAGCAGCGCTTCTCGGCGAACGACACCTTCGTCGTCACGAGGTAGTCGTTCACCGCCGACACGACGCAATCGTTCACGCCGTAGCCCGTGTGGCGGTCGGCCTCGACGACGATGAGTCGCCCGTCCTCGAGCGCGGCGGCCATGGCGCGCGTGCCCGCCAGCGGCGTGGCGGCATCGCCCGTCGTGCCGATGACGACGATGGTTCCCGCTCCGGCACCGGTGACGGCGATGCGCGGATCGGGAGCGGCGCTCCAGTAGGCGCACTGCGTGGAGTGGGTGAAGAGCGGCCACATGCGCGGCGCCGCGGTGCGGAACTGGGGTTCGAGGGTCTCGTAGGCGTCCGGATCCCGGGCGAAGTCGGTGTCGAGACACCCGATGGCGGTGAACGCGTCGAGTTCGTTGCCCCAGGAACCGTCGGGTCGGCGCTGGAAGTAGCCGTCGTAGAGCTCGAGCATGGCCGCGCCGCGGCCGAGCCGCGCCTCGTCGAGCGCATCGTCGAGATCGGGCCACTGCGACGCGCTGTAGAGGGCCTTGGCCACGGCGAAGTAGGCCCGGCTCTGATTGAGGGTCGGTCGCCCCGAGACCGTGGGCCGCGGGCGCGCATCGAGTGCGGTCATGATGCGGTCGAACGCGGTGGCCGGGTCACCCCCGCCGGCGAAGGCGCACCCGCGCGCCGCACAGTCGTCGAGGAATGCGGTGAGCTGGGCCTCGAAGCCGCGCGCCTGTCCGAGGGCGGCCTGGGCCGCGCCGAGTGTCGGATCGGTGGCGCCGTCGAGCACCGCGGCGCGCACCGTGCCGGGGAACATCGTCGCCCAGGTCGCACCGAGCTCGCTGCCGTAGGAGAACCCGAAGTAGGTGATTCGGTCGACGCCGAGCGCCCGTCGGATCAAGTCGATGTCGCGCGCCGACGCGTTCGTCGACACCCACGGCAGGATCTCGGCGCTGCGGTCCTCGCACGCGGCGGCGAATGCGCGGTTCGATTCGCGCAGCGCGGTGCGCTCGGCGATGTCGTCGGGCGAGATGTCGAAGGTGTGGAGGGTGTCGTACTCGTCGACGCAGTCCACGGCGGGGGACGAGATGCCGGTGCCTCGCGGATCCCAGCCCACGATGTCGAACCGGTCGAGCACGTCCTTGCCGAAGTAGCTCGTCGCCTCGCGGGCCAGGTACGTGCCGCCGAAGCCCGGACCTCCCGGGTTGACGAGCATCGGCCCGATCCTCGCGGCCGCATCGTCGGCAGGACGACGCACCAACTGCAGCGTGAAGAGGCCCTCGTCCGGATCGTCATGGTCGTAGGGCACGAAAATCGTGCCGCAATCGAGCTCCGCGTCGTCCTCGCATTCGCGCCAAGCAATGAAGGGTTCGCCCGGTTCGGGGGCAGTCGTCGTGGTGGTCGTTCCCGTCGAATCGGGATCGGAGGAGCCCCCACCGCACGCCGCACCGAGTACCGCAAGGGCGGCGAGCGCCGCGAGAGAAGTTGCCCTGCGGACGGACACTCGACGACGCGACATCCCCGGAACGCTAGGGCGTTGCCCGGGCCTAGCCTCGGCGGGGTGCGAATGGGACCACACATGCTCATGCCCCGCGATGCCCACGCGGTCAAGGGCGTGCGACTTCGTCGTGAAACGCTGCGTCGGGCCTGGCGATTCTCCGCCCCCTACAAGTGGCGCATCATCGGTTTCCTCTCCGCCATCTGCGGCGCGGCGGCGCTCGGTCTCGTGCCACCGCTCCTTTTTCGCTCGATCCTCGACGACGCCATCCCCGCGGGGAACCGCGGACTCATCACCACATTGGCGGGGGTGCTCGTGGTCGCCGCGGTGGGCGACGCCGCCCTGGCCATCGTGCAGCGCTGGCTGAGCGCCAGCATCGGCGAGGGGCTGATCTACGACCTGCGCGTGGCCCTCTTCGACAAGGTGCAGCGCATGCCGGTGGACTTCTTCACCCGCACCCAGACGGGGGCCCTGATCTCGCGCCTCAACAACGACGTGGTGGGCGCCCAGACCGCCGTCACCTCCACGCTCGGATCCGTCGTGTCGAACATCGTGGTCCTCGCCTTCACCCTCACCGCCATGTTCGCCCTCGAGTGGCGGCTCACACTGCTCTCGCTCGTCGTTCTCCCCCTCTTCATCGCCCCCGCGAGGCGCGTGGGCGCGCGCCTCGGCGCCATCGCGCACGAACAGATGGAGCACAACGCCGCGATGAACGCCCAGATGAGCGAGCGGTTCAATGTGGCCGGGGCGATCCTCGTCAAGCTCTTCGGTCGTCGCGCCTCCGAGACCGAGGTGTTCGCGGCGCGGGCCCGGGGGGTGCGGGACACCGGCATCAAGTCGGCCCTCTACGGGCGCATCTTCTTCGTGGCACTCGGCCTCGTCGGTGCGATGGGAGCGGCGGCGATCTACGGCGTCGGTGCCCACCTCGTCGTCGACGGGTCCATCAGCGCGGGAACCCTCGTGGCGATGGCGTCCTTCATCACCCGGGTGTACCAACCCCTCACCGGTCTGACGAATGCCCGCGTCGAGGTGATGACGGCTTTCGTCAGCTTCGACAGGGTGTTCGAGGTGCTCGATGCCCCCGAGGCCGTGGCCGACCGGCCCGGTGCGTACGACCTCGTCGAGCCGCGCGGTGCCGTCGAGTTCGACGACGTGTTCTTCCGCTATCCGCCCGCCTCCGAGACGACGGTGGCATCGCTCGAGACCGTGGGTGCGGGATCGTCCGACCCGGACATGGACGTGCTGCGCGGGGTGTCCCTCTCGGTCCTTCCGGGGGAGACCGTGGCCATCGTGGGTGCCAGCGGCTCGGGGAAGAGCACGCTCGCCTCCCTCGTTCCCCGTCTCTACGACGTCACGGGTGGCGCGGTGCGCGTGGATGGCCACGACGTGCGCGACCTCACCGCAGAGTCCCTGCGCGCGGCCATCGGTGTCGTCGCCCAGGATCCCCACCTCTTCCACGAGACCATCGCCGACAATCTCCTCTATTCCCGACCGGGCGCGACACGCGCCGATCTCGTCGCGGCCTGCACGGCAGCGCGAATCCACGACACGATCGCGGCGCTGCCCGACGGTTACGACACCGTGGTCGGCGAACGCGGCTACCGGCTGTCGGGGGGGGAGAAGCAGCGCATCGCCATCGCGCGCATGCTGCTGAAGGATCCGGCGATTATCGTTCTCGACGAGGCCACGAGCCACCTGGACAACGAGAACGAGGCGCTGGTGCAGGAGGCGCTCGAGGCGGCCCTGTCCGGGCGCACCGCCCTCGTCATCGCCCACCGCCTCAGCACCATCCGGGATGCCGACCGCATCGTGGTCGTCGACCGCGGACGCATCGCCGAGCAGGGCACACACGAGGAACTCATGGCCCTCGACGGTCTCTACGCCGACCAGGTGCGTGCCGGGGGAACCTTCGGTGCCGTCGCACCCTCCCCGTAGGGTTGGGACGATGCCGCCCCGCGAGAAATCCTCCGACATCGAGCTGCTCGACGGCGTTCCCGTCTTCACGGTGTCGTCCTTCAACGCAGAGATGAAGGACCTGATGCGGACGCTCTTCCCCGAGGGCATCTGGATCGAGGGGGAGATCGAGGGCATGAAGGACCGCCCGCACGCGACGGGTCACTACTTCTCCCTCGTGGAGGGGGAGGGCAAGTCGAAGGTGAAGGTCGACGTCAAGTTGTTCTCCAACAGCGGCGATCTGGCGCGTGTCACGGCCAAACTCGATCGGGCCGACATCGGCATGGAGAACGGCCTGCGCATGCGGTTCTTCTGCAGCGTCGACTTCTACGCCCAGCGGGGCGAGCTCTCCCTCATCATCAAGGACGTCGACACCCGTTTCACCCTCGGTGACATCGCGGCGCGCCGCGAGGCCCTCGTGAAGAAGCTCGTCGATGCCGGTCTCGACCGCAAGAACGGGATGCTTCCGGTTCCCCGCGTCCCGTTGCGCCTCGGGGTCGTCTCGTCCAGCCAGGCGGCGGGATACATCGACGCCCTCACCCACCTGCGCGAATCGGGACTGGGCTTCACCATCATCCTCGCGGACGTGAACGTCATGGGCGACCAGGCCGTGGCCCAGGTGTCGTCGGCGATCGGCGCCTTCTCCCGTCGCGACGACATCGACCTCGTGCTGGTGATGCGCGGCGGGGGATCTCGGTCCGATCTGGCGACCTTCGACGACGAGCGCATCGCCATGGCCATCGTCGGATGCCGGCATCCGGTGTTCACGGGTATCGGCCACGAGATTGACACGTCGGTGGCCGACATCGTCGCGCACACCCGCTGCAAGACCCCCACTGCGTGCGCCGACGAGGTCATCGATCTCGTGACCGGCTTCCTCGACGAACTTGCCTCGGCCGCCGACATGCTCGCGGCCCGCACCTCGGCGGCGGTGCAGCGCGGCCGCTCCCGCATCGCCCTGAGCTCCGAGCGTCTGCGCACGCGACCCCGTGCGGCCATCACGCGAGAGCGCAACCGGGCCCACGTCGCGGCCAGGACGGTGCGACTCCTCGACCCCGTCCACGTGCTCGCGCGCGGATGGTCCATCACCCGCAACGCGCGGGGCGAGGTCGTGCGCTCGGTCGCGGACACCGCGCCGGGCGAGAGGATCGTCACCCTGTTGGCCGACGGCGCGGTGACGAGCACGGTGGATTCGACAGAAGGGAAGGCCTGATGGCAACGAAGAAGCACAACGGCGAGGGCGAGCCGGCGGGCTACGCCGAGGCCATGGCCGAGGTGGAGGACATCCTCCGCGAACTCGACTCCGCACAGGTGGACGTGGACGTCCTGTCCTCGAAGGTGGCGCGCGCGTCGTACCTCATCGAATGGTGCAACGAGAGGATCACCGCCGCCGAACTGGTGGTGGAGAACCTGGTCGCAGGGCTCGCCGGCGGCGATGGAGCCGAGGAGGACGACGCCGGGGACGAGGACGAGTGACCCTCGACGCCGGGTTCGTCGCCCGCGTCGATGCCCGTCTCGCCGCGGTGACGGGAGCAGAACGCGCGCGCTGGTCCGAGGTCGACGCGGCACTCGGGCCGTTGTTGGCCGAGGCGGAGCGCCTCGTGTCGTCGGGCGGCAAGAGACTCCGCCCCCGGTTCTGCCTGTGGGGGTGGATGGCAGCCGGAGGCGGTGCCGATGCCGTCGAACCCGAGCGCATCGGGGCGGCGCTCGAACTGCTGCACGTGGGAGCACTGCTGCACGATGACGTCATCGACGCCGCCGAGACGAGGCGCGGGGCACCGGCGGCCCACCGCACATTTTCCGCCGAACACGCCCGCGCCGGCTGGGCGGGGGAGACCCGTCGTTTCGGCGAGGGAGCGGCGGTGCTGCTCGGCGACATCGTGTTCGCGATGGCCGACGGGTGCCTCGGCGAGGCGACCGACGGGGTACGGGCACTGTGGCACGAGATGCGACTCGAGGTGAACGTCGGCCAGTATCTCGACCTGCTCGGGGGCGCGCGCCGCGAGCGCGACCCGTCCGCGGCGCGCCGCATCTGCCGCTACAAGAGCGCCAAGTACACCGTGGAGCGGCCCCTGCAACTCGGCGCAGCGGCGGCCGGCGCCACGGACGGTCTCCTCGGCGTGCTCTCGGGTTACGGAGTGCCGCTCGGCGAGGCCTTCCAGCTGCGCGACGACGTGCTCGGCGCCTTCGGGGACGAGATCGACACGGGCAAGCCGGTGGGCGGCGACTTCGTCGAGGGCAAACCCACCCCCATGCTCGCCCTCGCATGGCAGGCCGCCGATGCCGCGCAACGTGAAGTGCTCGGGACCGTGGGCGATCCCGCCCTGACGTCGGCCGCCGTGGCCGACATCCGCCGGGTGGTGGTCGAGACCGGTGCTCTCGCCGAGACGGAGCATCTCATCACGACCCTGCGCGACGAGGCGGTCGCCGCGCTCGACGATCCGATGGTGCCCGGCACCGTGCGCTCCGCCCTCGTCGCACTCGCCGACGAGGTGACGATCCGCCGCACCTGACGGTCCGCCCAGTCGCCCGGGCGACGCCGTCAGAGAGCCGCGTAGATGTCGAGTGCCTCGTTCATGTCGATGTCGGTCATCACGCCCGGCTCGGCGTTGATGGCCTCGATCCACGGAGGGGTGACGCGACACGTGGAGGCGATGGGGTCGTCGAGATCCGATCCGGTCACCGCGAGACGCACGAAGGTCACCGCGTAGTTCGGTGGCCGGGCGTCGCGGGCGAGTTCGATGAGGGCCCAGGGGTCGGGGCTGTGCCCCACCCGCGGACCCGCGGACACGATCTCGGGGGTGGATGTGACGTGAACGGAGCCGCCGGCGAGGCCGGGACCGTCGATGAGGACGGCGCCGCGCACGAGAGCGGGCCGGGCACCGGCGGTGAGGAAGGCGATGTAGGCGCCCAGTCCGCGGCCGAGCAGTGTCGCCGGTCCCGTCGCGCGCAGGGCGATGTCGACGTCGGCCATGAGGATCTCGGCCGAATAGCCGCCACCCAGCGGCACGGTCGACTCGCCGTGTCCGGTGAAGTCGAGCGCCCACACGGGTCCCGGCCAGGTCACCCCGAGCGTGGACATGTCGCGGGCGCACTCGCCGAGGCCGTGGAGCAGCAACAACGGTCGTCCCTCACCGTCGCGCACGCGGTGCAGGGCGAGTTCGACGCGGTTGTGCCGCAGACGCATCGTTGTCACGAGAGGAACTCCAGGCACATCCCGGCAACCCTGTCGGGTTCCTCGATGTGGACGAAGTGGCCGATGTCCTCGAGCACCTCGATCCGTCCGTTCCGCGGGATCCACTGCTGCAGATCGCGGGCTCGCGCACCCCATCCCATCGGTTCGTCCACGGTTCCGATGATGCCGAGGAACGGCATGGGCAGTGCGGCCATGCGCAGCGCGCTCCACTCGGGTCTCCACGGTCCGAAACCTCCGAAGCGCATGGTGGGGTCGAGTTTCCAGCGCCAGCCGTCGTGGTCTTCCCTCGCGCCGATCGTGGCGATGTACTCGAGCCATTCGATCGACAGGCGGGGGTTCATCTTCCCCCGGCGGCGCGCGAGGTCCTCGAGGGTCCCCGGCTTGCGTGCCGCGTCCGGGGCCTCGTGGCGGAAGTCGAGCCACGCCCCGATGTCGGCGGCGAGCAGTCGCGACTGATCGTGGTCCGGGACGTCGGGCATGCGGCGCTTGCTCGGCATGCCGTCGATGTTGACCATGCGCGACACCCTGTACGGGCTCGACTCGGCGAGTTGCATCATGAAGGCACCGCCCTTCGAGTGGGCCACCACCGGTGCGGCACCGTCGGTGAATGCCGACATCACCGAGAGGGCGTCGCGGATGTCGCCCTCCCAGCTGTACAGCGCGGGATGGTCGCTGTCCCCGTGGCCGCGGTGATCCCAGGAGACGACGCGCCATCCGCCGGCGGCGAGGATGGGCGCGAAGACGTCGAAGGTGCCGGCGAAGTCGGATCCTCCGTGCACGAGGAAGAGGACGGGGTCCTGCTCCCGGCCCCATTCATATACGGCGATGCCCACGCCACCGGCGTCGTGGCGCCGCGTGCGGTCGGGTCGGCGTGCCCGGGGGTAGGTGCGCGTCGTCATCGTCCCGAGACATTAGGTCGCCCGCGACAATGCGACCCCGTTCGCCGGGGTGCGTCCGGGCGCGCACCTAGACTCAGCGCGATGTTCCTGCACAAGCGGCTCCACACCTACCTGTTGTGGGCCACGTTCGTTTTCGCCTTCCTTGCCGTGCTCTCGGCGCTCGTGACCGACGGCGGGGAAGCAGACCAGAGTGCGACGACCACGACCACGGTGCCGACCACGACCACCACCACGACGGTTGTTCTCGACTCGAACCGCACCCACACCGTCAAGCCCGGTGAATCGCTGTACTCGATCGCCGAGGACTACAACCTCAGTGCCCCGGCCCTGCAGGAACTGAACGAAATCGGTGACAACGAGAATCTGGCCGTCGGGCAGGTCCTGCGTCTGCCCCCGAGCACGGGTTTCGTGCCCATCGGGGCCACGACGACCATGCCGCCGTGAGAAGGGGATCCGGCCGCCCCACGACCACCACCTCCCCGGCGACCTTCCTTAGACTGGGAGCATGACCACCACCTTCTGGCCCACCCGGGATCACTGGTCTGTGGCGATACCGCTGCACACCCCGCACCCCCGTCTCGACTGTCTGGCAGAAACCGGATTCGTCGGACTGGAGAAGGTTCCGTTCGACGTGCCGGCCACCGAGTGGGAGTCGCTCGAGTACCTCCCGTGGAAGTCCGGTGGCGACACGAATTTCGCGCCCCTCGCCTCGGCGGACGGCGAGCTCGACTGCCGGGGTTTCTGGGACAAGGGAAAGACCGACAAGGGCGCCCTGTGGACGTCGAACTCGGCGTTCGCCCCGACGCTCAAGAACTACGTCGACTCGGTCGGTGCCAATTTCGGTCGCGTGCGCATCATCAAGCTCGAGCCCCAGGACCGCGAGACCGCGATGCACTCCATCCACCGCGACGACAACAACCGCTTCAATCCCGAGAACGAGGGATGGGTGGTTCGCTCGTGGGTCGAGCTCACCGACAGCCCGGACAGCTACATGCTCCTCATGGACAACGACGAGAACGGCCTGCCCGATCCCGCCACCGAGCGCAGGGTCCCGCTCCCGCGCGGTGCGCGCTTCGTCGTCGACACCCAGCGCCTGTGGCACGTCGTCGTCCACAATCACGACTTCCCTCGCTACGCCCTCATCACGAGCTTCGAGAGCGGCCCGGCACTCGACTCGTTCATCGCCCGCCAACGGGCCTGAGCCGGTCCCGCGCGGTCAGCCCGCGCGGTGCGCGGCAGCGAGCTCCGCGATCTCGCGCATGATGCGGGAGACGTCGAAGTCCTTGGGTGTGTAGACGGCCGCCACCCCGCGCGCGCGCAATCTGTCCCGGTCCTCCTCGGGGATGATGCCCCCGACGATGACCGGCGCGTCCACTCCCTCGGCCCGCAGCATGTCGACGATCTCCGGGACGAGCTGCATGTGGGAACCCGAGAGAATCGAGAGCCCGATGACGTCGGGGTCCTCGTCGCGGGCGCTGGCCACGATCTGTTCCGGGGTGAGGCGGATGCCGGAGTAGACGACCTCCATGCCCGCATCGCGGGCGGCGACGGCGATCTGCTCGGCACCGTTCGAGTGGCCGTCGAGGCCGGGTTTCGCCACGAGGAGTCGCGGCGGACCGCCGGGGATGGAACGCACGAACTCGGCCACGGGCGCGAGCGACGACCCGCGACGCCCCGCCGCCGCGGCGACGCCCGTCGGGCCGCGGTACTCGCCGAAAACAGAACGCAGCGCTCCCGCCCATTCTCCGGTGGTGCCCCCGGCGACGGCGAGTTCGATGGAGGGCTCCATGATGTTGGCTCCGTCCTCGGCGGCGCGGGTCAGTGCGGCGATTGCCGCCTCGACACGCGCCCGGTCGCGCGCGGAGCGCCACGCCACGACATCGGCGATCGTCTCGGCCTCCACGGCGGGGTCGACCACGAGGATGTTGTCGTTCCCGCCGAGCGGGCTCTGCTCGGTCTCGATGAAGGAGTTCACACCGACGACGGTCTGCGCGCCGGACTCAATGGCCCGTGTCCGCTCGGCCATCGAACGCACCAACCGTCCCTTCAGTTCCTCGACCGCGGCGAACGCGCCGCCGAGGCCGAGACCCTCCTGCAGTTCGGTCCACGCAGCGTCCGCGATGGCGGTCGTCTTCTCCTCGATGACGACCGAGCCGTCGAAGATGTCGCCGTGCTCGAGGAGGTCGGTCTCGAAGGCGAGCACCTGCTGCATGCGCAGCGACCACTGCTGATCCCAGGGGCGGGGCAGACCGAGGGCTTCGTTCCACGCGGGCAACTGGACGCTGCGGGCGCGGGCCGAGCGCGAGAGGGTGACGGCGAGCATCTCGAGGATGATGCGCTGCACGTTGTTCTCGGGCTGGGCCTCGGTGAGACCGAGGGAGTTCACCTGCACCCCGTAGCGGAAGCGTCGGGCCTTGGGGTCGACGACTCCGTAGCGCTCCACGGCGATGCGTTCCCACAGACGACCGAAGGCCCGCATCTTGCAGGTCTCCTCCACGAAGCGGATGCCGGCGTTGACGAAGAAGGAGATCGAGCCGAAGACCTGGTCGAAGTGCTCGGCGGGGACCTGGCCACTGTCGCGAACCGCGTCGAGGATGTCGATGGCCGTTGCGAGCGAGTAGGCGATCTCCTGCACCGGGGTGGCCCCGGCCTCCTGGAGGTGGTACGAGCAGACGTTCATCGGGTTCCACTTGGGCGCGTGTGCCGAGCACCACGCGATCATGTCGACGATGAGCCTCTTGGACGGCCCGGGCGGGAAGATGTAGGTGCCGCGCGACAGGTACTCCTTGACGATGTCGTTCTGGGTGGTGCCGCGCAGGGCCGTCGTCTCCACGCCCTGTTCGCGGGCGTTGGCGACGTAGAGCGCGAGCATCCAGGCGGCGACGGAATTGATCGTCATCGACGTGTTCATGCCCGCCGGTGGGATCTGGTCGAGGAGCGTGCGCATGTGGCCGAGATGGGCCACGGGGACCCCGACCTTGCCCACCTCCCCGCGTGCGCGAGGATCGTCGGGATCGTGGCCGGTCTGGGTCGGCAGGTCGAAGGCGATCGACAGGCCCGTCTGGCCCTTGGCGAGATTGGTGCGGTAGAGGCGGTTCGATGCGACGGCCGTGGAATGACCCGAGTAGGTCCGCATCAGCCAGGGTTCGTCGCGGCGGGGCGTGGGGTCCTCGGTCACCCGCCAAGTATGGCAACGCCCGTCGCCGATTCCAGCAGGGCGAGATACTCGAGCCGGGGCACCTCGGTGCATCCCAGACCCGACAGGTGTTCCGTGCACCACTGGGTGTCGAGGAGCGACATCCCGTCGATCCGCATCATCCGGACGAGGGCCACGAGAGCGGCCTTCGAGGCGTCGCGCTCGCGGTGGAACATGGACTCGCCGGCGAAGAAACCGCCGATGCGCACCCCGTAGAGCCCGCCCACGAGGCGACCGTCGATGCGGGTCTCGACACTGTGGGCCCACCCCATCTCGTGCAACCGGCAGTACGCCTCGATGAAATCCTCCTCGATCCAGTTGCCGTCCTTGCGTCCCTCGGCGCACTCCCGCATCACGCCGCGGAAGTCGCGGTTAACGGTGACCTCGAAGCGCCGGCAACTGCGCCGCAATGAGCGCGTGATGCGCAGACCGTCGAGAGGAATGACACCGCGCCGCTCGGGGGACCACCACGCCACCGGCCCGGAGCCGGGACTGAGACGCATCGGAAAGAAGCCGTGCGAGTACGCGTGGAGCAGCGTGTCGGGAGATAGGTCGCCGCCCACGGCGACCACGTCGTCGTCGGGCCAATCGGGCGGGAGCGGGAAGTCCCACTCGCAGTCGAACGGTGGACCGGCCACGAGGGGACTCGCCGGACGACGTATCAGTAGGTGTAGAAGCCGGCGCCGCTCTTGCGCCCGAGCTTGCCCGCGGCGACCAGACGTCGCAGGGTGGGCACCGCGGCGTAGTTGGGGTCGGCGAACTCGGCGTGGAGGGCATCGAGGATTGCGAGCGAGGTGTCCAGTCCGACGAGGTCGAGCAGGGCGAAGGGACCCATCGGGAAATTGCATCCGCCCTTCATCGCCGCGTCGATGTCCTCCATCGAGGCGGTGCCCGACTCCCAGATGCGCACCGCATTGTTGAGGTACGGGAAGAGGAGGGCGTTGACGATGAAGCCCGCCCGGTCCTTCACCTGCACGCCCGTCTTGCCGCAGGCGGCGACGAAGGCGTTCGCGGCGTCGATGGTGGCGTCGGAGGAGGTGATGGGACGCACGACCTCCACGAGGGGCATGGCCGTCGCGGGATTGAAGAAGTGGATGCCGCACACCTTGTCGGGGCGGGACGTGGCCATGGCCATCTCGACGACCGGAAGGGTGCTGGTGTTCGTGGCGAGAATCGCATCCTTCTTCACGGCGGTGTCGAGCTCGGCGAACAGCGCCTTCTTCACCGCCAGGTCCTCAACGACCGATTCGATGACGAGGTCGCAGTCCGCGAGGTCGGCGATGCTCGCGGTGGCGCGGATCCGACCGAGGATCGCGTCCTTGTCCGCCGCAGTGATCTTCTCGCGCTGCACCTGCTTGTCGAGACCCTTGGCGATGGAGTCCACCATGGCGCGGGCGGTGTCGATGCTGCGCGAGCGCACCACCACGTCGTGACCGGCCCTGGCGGCCACCTCGGCGAGCCCGGAGCCCATGATTCCCGATCCGCAGATTCCGATTGTCTTCATGGTGTGCCTCTCCCGTCGGGCTCGTGCAGGTTCCGCGAATCTAACAAGGCATCCGCATCTGGCCCCATCCGTCGGCCGCGGCCGTTGCGCTCGGGGTCGTCAGGATTCGGTGATGGTGACCGAGCGCACGGTGACCGTGCGACTCGGCGCCCCATCGGCGCCACCGCCTACCCCGACGTGCAGGGCCATGATGCGGTCGAGCACGTCGAGACCCTCGATGACGCGGCCGAAGGGCACGTAGGTCCCCTGACCGTCGAGGGCGGAGACCCTCGGACCGGTGGCGAAGAAGAACTGGGCGCTGCCCGAGTCCGGCGCGGAGGACCTGGCCATGATGAGCTGGCCGCGCTCGTAGGTGTAACCGTCGCCCTCGTCGGGAATCGTGTATCCGGGTCCGTCGGTGTTCGACAGCCCGCCGCCCTGGATGATGTCGATGTCGGTGTTCGTGCGGAACAGCGTGGTTCCGTCGTAGTAGCCGTAGCGGGCCAGCACGACGAAGTTGTTCACGGTGACCGGACGCTCCGCGGTGTCGAGCTCGACGGTCATCTCGCCCTCGGTGGTCACGATGCGCGCGACGTAGGTGCGGCTCTCGTCGATGCACATGGGAGGAGCCTTCTCGAACGTCGAGACGCGCTCCTCTCCCGTGGCGGCCGGGCACGTGGTGTCGCCCGAGACCGAGGTGCCGGCGAGGGTCGTGGTGGTGGCGACCGGCGCCGTGTCGCCGCCGTCCTGGAGACGGGCCAGCCCGAACAGCGCCAGCACGACGAGGGGAACGCCGATGCCGGCGATCAGGCCGCGACGACGAAGCACCGACATGCGACGGCTGCGGTCCTGGGCCCGGCGCGCCAGTTCGCGGTTGGCCTTCTTGCGTTCTCTCTTTGCGGTGCCCACGAGCAAGGGAGGCTAACCGCCCACGGGTAGCCTTCGCCCACAGTGGCTCTCATCGTGCAGAAGTACGGGGGCACGTCGGTGGCCGACCCGGACCGCATCAGGGCCGTCGCCGATCACGTGGCCTTCACCCGCGCCCACGGCAACGACGTCGTTGTCGTGGTGTCGGCCATGGGCAAGACCACGGACAACCTCCTGTCCCTCGCCCACCAGGTGTCCGGCGTGCACCCGGGTCGCGAGATGGACATGCTCCTCACCACGGGCGAGCGCATCTCCATGGCACTGCTGTGCATGGCGCTCGCCGGCGCCGGAGTGGAGGCGGTCAGTTTCACCGGATCCCAGGTGGGCATCATCACGGACACCGTGCACACCAAGGCCAAGATCCTCGAGGTCCGCGGGGACCGCGTGCGCGATGCCCTCTCGGACGGGAAGGTGGCCGTCGTCGCCGGTTTCCAGGGAGTGTCCACCGACAAGGAGATCACGACCCTCGGGCGCGGCGGGAGCGACACCACCGCGGTGGCTCTCGCGGCCGCGCTCGGCGCGGACGTCTGTGAGATCTACACCGACGTCACCGGGGTGTTCTCCGCCGATCCGCGCATCGTCCCCCAGGCCCGCAAACTCGAGCACCTCGAGTTCGAGGAGATGCTGGAGATGGCCGGCGCGGGTTCGAAGGTCCTCGCACTCCGTTCCGTCGAGTTCGCCCGTAACCACAACGTCCCCGTCCACGTCCGCTCGAGTTTCACCTGGGAACGGGGAACGTGGGTGAGCGGGGAGATCCCTCAAGGAGGCAACGCCATGGAGGAACCCATCATCTCAGGAGTCGTCCACGACGCCTCGGAATCGAAGGTCACGGTCCGTGCCGTGCCCGATCGTCCCGGTGTGTCGGCGGCCCTGTTCGAACAACTGGCGGCTGCGAACATCAACGTGGACATGATCGTGCAGAACACCTCGAACGACGGCCTCACCGACATCTCCTTCACCATGCCGAAGGCGGACATGAAGGTCGCCGAGGACATCGTCTCCCGCGTGGCGGCCGACATCGGTGCCGGGTCGGTGACCCATGACAACGGGATCGCCAAGGTGTCCCTCGTCGGTGCGGGGATGAAGACCAGTCCGGGCATCGCCGCGCGGATGTTCCGCGTCCTGGCGGACAACGACATCAACATCCACATGATCTCCACGAGCACCATCCGGGTGTCGGTGGTCGTGGCCGCCGACCAGATGGAGCCCGCCGTGCGCGCGCTGCACACCGCGTTCGGGCTCGACTCGGGTGCCGCCTACTCGGCACCGCTTCCCGAGCGGAAGTAATCCCGGACGCTCCGGACGGCGGGCGCAGTTAGCCTCGGAGGGCACGAGCACGTGCGCCGAGAGGAGCGAGTGATGAGGGTCGGAATCGTCGGTGCCACCGGACAGGTGGGGAGCGTCATGCGCACCCTCCTCGACGAGCGCGGATTCCCCGTGGACTCGATCCGTTTCTTCGCATCGGCGCGCTCCGCCGGATCGGAACTGCCGTGGCGGGGAGGAACCGTCGTCGTCGAGGACGCCGCGACCGCGGATCCATCCGGGCTCGACATCGCGCTGTTCTCCGCCGGGGCCACCGGTTCGCGCGCTCTGGCGCCGCTCTTCGTCGCCGCGGGCGCCGTCGTCATCGACAACTCGAGCGCATGGCGCATGGATCCCGACGTGCCGCTCGTCGTGAGCGAGGTCAACGGTCATCTGGCGCGTTCCGCCCCGAAGGGCATCGTGGCCAACCCGAACTGCACGACGATGGCGGCGATGCCCGTGCTCAAGCCGCTCCATGACGAGGCGGGTCTCGTGCGGCTCGTGGCCAGCACCTATCAGGCGGTGAGCG
>JAULXU010000169.1:0-7193 GCA_032118285.1 Ilumatobacteraceae bacterium | reverse complement strand
CACCCACAGCCATGACGAGGGGGTCAAACTGGCCGCTCCCGTGGTCCACACCCTGGAGTCGGCGATCGAATGGATCGGCGACGATGAGCTCGTCGAGGTGACCCCCAAGAGCATCCGCATCCGCAAGCGCATGCTCGGCCTCGAGGAGCGCAAGCGCGCCCACAAGCGCGCGGGCTGAGGGGTCTCAGACCCCGCGGCGGATGGCCGGGTGGGGAATGGGAACTGCCGTCGGACGGCGGAGAAGTTCCACCATGAGGTCGTAGGACTCCCGTCCCATCAGCTCGCAGAGCTCCTCCTCGAAGAACACGTAGGCGGGATCGCGTCCCACGAAAGCATCCGGGGACTCCGTGCACCACCAGGCGAAATCGTCCCCGCCCTCACCCCAGTCGCGGCGTTTCCATTCGCGGATCGTCGACACCACGTAGCCGCCGTCCTCGACGTGATCCTCCATGCGCACGGGCACCTGCCAGCAGACATCTGGCTTCCAGTCCAGATGTCGCTCCCCGGCCTCCTCGGCGGCGATGTGGAAGGCGCAGCCCGTGCCGCCCTCGAATCCCGGGGGATTGGAGAAGATGCACGCCCCGTCGACCACGCGGGTCTTCGACTCGCCCTTCTTGTCGGTGACGATCCATCGTCCGTCCCGGCCCTTGGAGTGGTTCTTCCAGTGTCGCGGCTCGAGTCGCTTGACGTGCTTCTTCACGGTCTTGAGGTCATCCTCGTCGAGGAAGTGCGCACCGAAGGAGCAACATCCCTGCATCAGTTCCGGGGTTGGATCGTCGTGGATTCCCTGGCACCCCTGGCCATAGATGCACTTGTAGGAGGAGCGCAGGAACGTGGCGTCGATCATCCACGTCCGCAACTCGTCGGGATGCTCGAAGCTGATCCACTCGTGGGGCTGTTCTTCGCGGGTCATGGGGCAACGCTACTCTTTCGGTTCGTCCGGATCGCGAAGGAGCACGGCACATGGAGCGGATCGAAGAGATCGTCATGGAGCTGGAGCGGATCGCGGAGGAACTCAACGACGTGGCCATGGCACTGCTCGCCGAGGCCATCGCGAGCGGGGCGGGCGAGAGACCCGCGCTCGAGAAGAGGGTGTCCCAGGCGAGACGAACGGTGGACAAGGCCGTGCAGCAGCTCCGGCGTGGCTGAGGTCAGTGCCGGTTGATGTCGGCGAGGAGGGGCATCAGAGGGGCGAAACCCTTGCCCGTGTAGGTCAACGCGAGTCTCGACAGGGCGGGAACGTCGTCGTCGCGAACCTCGGCACTGGACGGTTCCACCCTGCGCACCGTGCCGTCGGCGGACAGGTGCCCGTGGCGGGCTTGTATGGAGGCGAGCGCCTCATCGGGAACGGGTCTGTGCATTCGCAGGTGCATGACGTCGGACACGAAACGGAGCGAGTGGTAATTGGCGTAGAACCCGGTGATGGCCCGGACCGCCTCGTCCACGTCGTCGGTGATCGTGTACAGCGCCGTGTCCTCGGGGGAGATGAGCCCGTTGTCGAGGAGGTGACGACAGAGCGTCTCCATGATCGGCGCCCAGAATGGGCTGCCCGGGACATCCAGGAAGACGATCGGCACGGGAACCGATTTACCCGTCTGGGCAAGGGTGAGCAGCTCGAACGTCTCGTCCAGGGTTCCGAAGCCGCCCGGTAGGCACAGAAACGCCTTCGATTCCTTGACGAGCATGAGCTTGCGCGTGAAGAAGTAGCGCATGCTCACGTACTTGTCGTCGCCCGCGATGACCGAATTGGCCCCGGTCTCGAAGGGCAGTCGGATGGACACGCCTATCGAGCGTTCCCGGCCCGCCCCGACCATTCCCGCCTCCATGATGCCGGGACCCGCCCCGGTGACGACCATGAAGCCCTTGTCGGCGAGTTGTCGTGCCACTTGGACGGTCTGTGCCCAGATCGGGCTGTCGTGCTGGGTGCGTGCCGAGCCGAAGATCGTCACCTTCGGCTCGTGGCGATGGGGCGCGAACATCTCGAAGGCCCTGACCATCTCAGTGATGGCCAGCCCGGCGATCTTGACGTCGAGCGACGAGGCCGACCCCCGGACCAAGAGGTCGGTCGATTCGAGCAGTCGGATGACGTTGCGAATGTCCGTGGCCCGTCGACGGGTGGCCTCGAGGGACGCCGCCAGAGCCGCCAGAGCAGGTGCGGGATCGGGGTCCTCGGTCGCCACGGCCTCAGGTGTTCGCCTTGGCCGCCAGGTCGGCGATGAGGCTCTCGAAACTCTCGACGAAGGAGTGCACACCCTCGTGCTCCAGACGCTCCGCCACTCCGGCGGTGTCCACGCCGAAACTCGCGAGGGCCTCCCACTCGGCGGCAGCGCGCTCCGGCTCGCTGTCGAGGCTCGATGTGGGACAACCGTGGTCGTCGAAGGCCTCGAGGGTGACCTCGGGCAGGGTGTTCACCGTCCCCGGTCCGATGAGCTCGTCGACATAGAGCGTGTCGGGATACGCCGGATTCTTCGTGGAGGTGGATGCCCACAGCGGACGCTGCACCCTGGCACCGAGGTCCGAGAGACGCGACCAGCGGGGGCCGGAGAACATGCGAAGGCTGGCAGCCCGCGCAAGCCGGGCCTGGTTGATGGCGGACCGTCCGATCAGATGCGCCGCCGCGGGGCCGGCCTGCTGGAGGATCGGATCGATCGCCGCGTCGACGCGACTGATGAAGAAGCTCGCGACGCCGGCGATGCCTGACGGGTCGACGCCCTGTTCGACGGCCTGTTCGAGTCCCTCGATGTAGGCCTCCATCACCTCGAGGTGACGTTCGACCGAGAAGATGAGGGTGACGTTCACGCACGTTCCTGCCGCCACGAGCGACCGGATGACGGGGAGGCCCTCCCTGGTGGCCGGCACCTTGATCATGACGTTGGGGCGTCCGATTCGATCGGCGAGATCGCGGGCAGCGACGAGGGTGCCGGCGGTGTCACGGGCGAGGGAGGGGTCGACCTCGACGCTGACGTATCCGTCCCCGCCCCCCGAGGCCCGGTGCAACGGAGCGAAGAGGTCGGCGGCCCGGGAGATGTCGTCCTCCACCATTCGCCAGTACGCATCCCGTGGCGAGGCTCCGGCGGCGGCAAGTTCGGCGAACTGTCCGTCGTAGTCCGTCGAGCCGGTGATCGCCCTGTGGAAGATGGTGGGGTTGGAAGTGAGTCCCCTCACACCCCTGTCGATGAGAGCCTGGAGCGTTCCGTCGAGGAGATGGCGTCGCTGCAGGTTGTCGATCCACGGGCTCTGCTCGTGGTCGCCGTGCAGAAGGTGAAGGCGGCCGCTCATCCCGTCAAGAGTCCGCGAACGGTTCCTGCGACGGCCTCCGGGGTGATGCCGAGTTTTTCCATGACAATCCCGCCCGGTGCGCTCGCGCCGAAGCGGTCGATTCCGACCGAGGCATCGGCCCAGCGGGCCCAGCCGAAGGTGCTGCCGGCCTCCACGCTTACCACGGGCATGCCGGGCGGCAGCACGACGGCGCGCACGGAGGACGGCGCAGCCTCGAATCGGTCCCAGGAGGGAAACGACACAACCGACACGGCGGTGCCCTCGGCGGCGAGCAGATCCGCCGCGGCCAGGGCGACGGCAACCTCACTGCCCGTTGCCACGATGACCGCGCGGTCAGCGTCGCTTCGGCGAAGGACACCGGCACCCATTGCGACGGCTGTGCCGTCCGTGACGACAGGGAGGTTCTGGCGCGAGAGGACGAGGGCGGTGGGGCCGTCGTGGGAGAGGGCGGCGAGCCATGCCGAGGCCGTTTCGCGGGCATCGGCGGGGCGGAGCACCTGGAGCCCCGGAATGGATCGCAACGAGGCGAGATGCTCCACCGGCTGGTGCGTGGGACCGTCCTCGCCGACACCCACCGAGTCGTGACTGAAGACGAACACGCAGCGGGCGCGCGAGAGAGCGGCGAGGCGGATGGCGGGACGCATGTAGTCGGCGAAGACGAAGAAAGTTCCCCCGACGGGCAACACGCCACCGTGAAGCGCCAGTCCGACCATCGCGGCACCCATCGCGTGCTCGCGAATGCCCCAGTAGATCTGACGACCAGCCGGCTCGCCGCGGGTGAACGCCGGCACCGACATCTTTGCCCCGGTGTTGCCCGTCAGGTCCGCGGCACCGGCGACGAGCAGGGGGCATGCCTCGACCGAGGCATCGAGAACCTTCTGGAACGCCACCCGTGTGGCGATCGATTCACCGTCCGCGAACGTCGGCAGAGCCGCCGCGACCGCGGTGACGTCGGGTGCGGCGACATGGAGTTGAAGCGCGGCCGGAGCGGCGCGGGAGGCCCATTCCTCGTGAAGCGTGCGCCCCCGTTCGGAGGATGCGGCGCGGCATGCACCCACGAGGTCGGACGGCGCATGGAAGGGCTCGTCGGGGATCCCCATCACCTTCTTCGTCGCCGTGACGTGCTCGGCGGTGAAGGGGTTGCCGTGCGCCTCGTGGCGGCCGGTGAAGTCGGGGGAGGGAGAGCCGATCCGCGTGCGGAGCACGACGAGCGTGGGCTGTCCGCGGTGGTCCCTGGCACGCAACAGAACGCGTTCGATCTCGGCGAGATCATCGCCGATCTCGCCGACGTCCATGACGTGCCAGCCGTATGCGGTGAACCGACCGGCGACGTCGTCCGAACAGGTGAGATCGGTCGAACCGTCGATGGTGATGCGGTTGTCGTCGAAGATGCACACCAGCCGATCGAGGCCGAGGTGGCCAGCCAGCGACGCAGCCTCGTGGGACACGCCCTCCATGAGGCAGCCATCCCCGGCCACGACCCACGTGGTGTGATCCACCGACTCCTCGCCCAGTCGGGCGCGAAGGTTCGCCTCGGCGATGGCCATGCCCACCGCGTTGGCGATGCCCTGTCCGAGCGGACCGGTGGTCACCTCCACGCCGGCCGTGTGACCCGCCTCGGGGTGTCCCGGTGTCGCGGAACCCCACTGGCGAAACGCCTTGAGGTCGTCGATCTCCAGTCCGTAACCGTGGAGGAAGAGCATGGCGTACTGCAGGATCGAGGCGTGGCCGATCGAGAGGATGAAGCGGTCGCGGTCGAACCAGTCCGGGCGACCGGGGTGATGCCGCATGACCCGCGAATAGAGAACGTGGGCGAGCGGAGCGAGTGCCATGGCCGTTCCCTGGTGCCCGCTCTTGGCGGCCAATGGCGCATCCATGGCCAGACCCCGGATGACGGCGATGGCGAGGGCGTCCTGTTCAGGCGAGAGGGCGGTGGGCACGAGCCGACTGTAATCCGCGCACCGTCTCGACGACGCGGAGGTCCTTGTCCCACACGCTGAGACGCACGGGGTCGCCCGGCCGGACGGATCCGAGATCGGGACGACCGAGCACACGCGCGGGCACGGAGGTCGCCGAACGGAGGGCGACGGCCAGGTCGACGGAGGCCCCGAGAACGGCGTGTCGCACGCACATCGACAGGGGTGCGGCCGATCCGGCGATGGTGCCGTCCGGAAGGCGAGGCGCCCCATCGACGAGTCCGACGCCGCGGGACACGGCGCCGGTGGAGCGATGTGCGACCGAATCGGACACGAGGCAGACGCGACGACCACCATCGACCGCGAAGGCCAGGCGAACCGCGTCGGAGGAGACGTGCACCCCATCGGCGATCAGCCCGAGGGTGACGCGCGGGTCGGTGAGGGCCCAGAGTGCGAGTCCTCCGTCCCGATGATGCACGCCGGACATGCCGTTGAACAGGTGGGTCACCATCGTGGCTCCGGCTCCGACGGCGGCCTCGTAGCGTCCCCGGTCCGGTCGGGAGTGTCCGAGCGACGTCACCACGCCGGCCGAGCGGAGCTGCTCGATGGCGGAGATCGCTCCCGTCTGCTCGGGTGCGAGCGTCACGAGACGCACGGTGGCGGGAAGGGAGCCCAGCCAGTCGGCGTCGGCGGCGACGATGTCACGAATGCGGTGGGCCCCCGGTGCCCGCCCGAGAAACGGCCCTTCCAGATGCACCCCGATCATGCCCGGCGCCGTCGCGTTCCTGATGGCGAGGTCGAGGCCGTGGACGATGCGCGTCATTCGGCCGAGAGGTGCGGTGACGATGGTGCCGAGCCAGTCGGTGGTGCCGAGTTCCAGGAGCATGTCGTCGAGCCGCGCCAGGTCCCCCGGGGAGGCGGTCGCCACGTCCACGTCGTCGAAGCCGTTCATCTGCACATCGACGAGTCCGGGTGCAACGAGATGATGGTCGGGTTCCCCGACGAGGTCCTCGACCGCGGCCACCCTGCCGTTCTCCAGCCGAATCGTGGCGCCCCGACGCAGGACCTCACCGTCGAAGAACAACCCACACCTCAGCGTCCGGTCCATCGCCGCGAACCTAGCGGGAAGCGCGATGCGCCCGGATCAAGTGCGCGCGGCGCGTGCGCGAGCGGTGAGCCGGATGTCCTCGAAACGGGGACGAGCCAGGCGCAGGGCCTGCAGGGTGCGAATGACCCACCAGCCCGGGTCGATCTCGGTCCGGCGATGCGCGAGACGCGGCGACGACGGTGCGGCGTGGTGGTTGTTGTGGAGTCCCTCGCCCATGGTGGCGAACGCCAGCCACTGGAGGTTGGTCGCGGAATTTTCGTACGGGCGGCG
The DNA here is from genome assembly GCA_032118285.1 of Ilumatobacteraceae bacterium. Lineage (GTDB taxonomy): Bacteria > Actinomycetota > Acidimicrobiia > Acidimicrobiales > Ilumatobacteraceae > UBA2093. The sequence goes on along the minus strand of JAULXU010000169.1, from coordinate 620 downwards.
ACCGAAATGGTGGCCGATTGCGTTCACCGCCGCGTTCCCTCCCAGATAGATGTTGGCGTGGAGGAAGGCCGCGAGCAGACCCGTGACGGGCCCGAACACCGCCATGAGCGTGCCGATTCCGATGAGGAGCCCCGTGTAGTTGCGGTCGAAGAACGTGCGATCCCAGCGGTCGACCTCGATGTCCCGGGCGTAGCGGGGAATCAGGTCCGGGTCGGAGAGCGCCGCGCGATAGAGCCCCACGTTGGCGATCTGCACCTTGACCCATCCGAGAAGGACCGGCGAGTGCGGGTCGCCCTCCACGTCGGTGAAGGCGTGGTGCTTGCGGTGCACCGCCACCCACTGACGCGGCTTGATGCCCGTGGTGATCCACAACGACGCCCGGAAGACGAGGGCGGCCGCAGGGTGGAGGGTGAGGGCCCGATGACTGAGGGCCCGGTGCAGGTACACGGTGGTCCCTGTGTTGGCAAGGGTCGTGACGACCAGAGCCGCGATGCGGGCGGTGAGAAAGGTGTTCATGAAACGACCGTAACACGCTACCTACCAGTCGGTAGGCACACCGCGGGATAGGGTGCACTCGTGAAGACGTCGAGCGAGGCCGGACAGGGCCTCCACGAAGAGGG
>JAULXU010000168.1:0-3692 GCA_032118285.1 Ilumatobacteraceae bacterium | reverse complement strand
CGATCCGATGCCTGAACCGTAGGGAAGTGCGGGTGAAGGGCCGTCGAGGGAACGTCAAAGGTTCGTCCAAGATCGCAGACCCGGACCTCCGCGGGACCTCACGGGCCACAATGGTGCGGTGAAGGTGCTCCTGGTCGAGGACGATGCGGCGGTGGCCGCGGCCGTGGTCGAAACGCTCGGAGCGGCCGGAATGGATGTCGTCCACGTCGCCACCGGTGCGGCTGCCGTGGAGGCCGTCGCGGACGGGGTGGATGTCGTTCTCATGGACCTGGGTCTCCCGGAAATGGACGGGCTGGATGCCACACGGCGCATTCGCGAGATATCCACCGTGCCGGTCATCATCGTCAGCGCCCGCGGGGACGAACTCGACCGGGTGCTGGGACTGGAGCTCGGTGCCGACGACTATGTAGTGAAACCGTTCAGTCAGCGCGAGCTCCTGGCCCGCATTCGTGCGGTTGCACGGCGTGCGGAGTCGTCCCACCCCGACCCGGTCGTGCACGGGACCTCGCGCCTCATCGTCGACGAAAGGACCCGCCGCGTCCTGCTCGACGGATCGGAGATCACTCTCACGGCCAAGGAGTTCGACCTGCTCGCCTTCCTCGCCTCGGATCCCGGCACGGTCATGCGGCGGTCGGACATCCTCGAGCATGTCTGGGACGTTGAGTGGTACGGCACCACGAAGACCCTGGATGCCCACGTGGCTGCGATCCGCAAGAAGCTCGGCAACTCGGACTGGATACAGGCCGTTCGGGGCGTCGGATTCCGCTTCGTCGAGGTTGATGCATGAGATTCCGCCTCGTCATGGCAATGGTGGGGGTCGTCGCACTCGTGTTCGCGGTCTTCGGGGTTCCACTGTTCCGCTACGTGGAGGGCACCGAACGGGACCGGTATCTCACCACTCTCGAGCGTGATGCCTACGCTCTCGCCGGACATTCGCGGGACACGCTCTCCCCGGACACCGGATCTCCCATTCCCTCACTCGAGCCGTACCTCGTCCAGCATGCGGGTCGTCCCGGTGTGACGGCCGTGGTGGTCAACGCCGACGGTCGCGCCGTGGCCGCAAACGACGATTCGGCGGTCCCCGGAGACGACTATCGCAATCGACCCGAGATCGTCGACGCACTGGGCGGAAGCACCGTCACGGGGGAGCGCACCTCCCGGACGCTCGGCGATGCACTGGTGTTCGTGGCGGTTCCCGTCACCAAGCGGGACGAGGTGATCGGTGTGGTGCGCATCTCCAGTACACGTGCCGTCGTCGACAGGGAGGTTCGCAGCCGCATGCTCGGTATCGCAACGGCTGGTCTGCTCACAATGCTGGCGAGCCTGCTCGTCGCACTGCTTGTCGCAGTGGGAATCGTCCGCCCATTGCGCCGACTCATCGTCTCGACGGAACGGCGGGGATTTCTCGGCCCGAGCGGACGACTCCAGTGGCCCGGGCGAGGTGCGGGAGCTGTCGCGATCCTTCAACGCGATGGCCGGTCGGGTGGGTTTGCTCCTCGAGGGACAGCGCCAGTTCGCCGGGGCCGTGTCCCACCAGTTGCGCACCCCGCTCACGGCCCTGCGTCTGCGCATCGAGACCGCGATGCGGCTCGCGGGGGACGGGGGCGATCCCGGCTCCTCGCTGGAGGCCTCGCTCCGGGAGACAGACAGGATGCAGGAGATCGTGGAGCAGCTCCTCCTGCTTTCGCGCATCGAGTCGGGCACGGCATCCGTGGTCTCCGTCGACGCGGGTGCGGTTGTCCGCGAGAGGGCGGAGATGTGGGGACCGCTGGCCGAGGAGAAGAAGGTCGCGCTCGTCGTGACAGGTGAGGAGTCGGTCACGTGCGCCGCGGTGGCGGGGGCAGTCGAACAGATCCTCGACAACTACGTCGACAACGCCCTCGCTGCTTCGCCTCCCGGCTCGACGATCACTCTCTCGGCGGTCCGCACCGGAGAGCGCGTGAGCGTGGAGGTCGTCGACGGCGGCATCGGGCTCGACGCCGAGCAGCGTGAACGCGCATTCGATCGATTCTGGAGGGCTCCCGCTGCGACAGGCACGACAGGTTCCGGGCTCGGGCTCGCCATCGTTCGTCAACTGGCCGTGGCGAGTGGCGGCAGTGCGGAATTGCTCGAAGCATCCGGTGGAGGACTCAGGGCAGTCGCCACCTTCCGCGCGCGGTGAACCGACGACGTGGTGCGGTTATCCGTCCGATTCGGCGTCGCCGACCCATTCGGGCACGCGCTCGAGGAGGTCGAGGCTCACCTCGCGGCACCGGTCGAGCACGTCGCACATCGGCTCGGTGACCGCCTTGTAGACATCGGCGAGGGTGACGGGCACCCGGGCCACCACGGTGAGACTGCGCTCGGCGGCGTCGGTGACGCGGGGAAACGAGTCGATCGCGGAAACCTCGAGCGGAAGCTCGGTGCCGCCGAGTCCGGCGACCTCGGTGGCGAGCACGAGGAGGTCGGGTGGGGACTGCAGCGGCGGGAAGGACCAGGTGAACACGAGGGGGAACTCGAAACCCTCCGGCGGCTCGCCGTCGGGGTCCTCCATGGCCAGCACCGCGTCCTCGAAGGACAGGAGCGTGCGCGGGTCGATCTCGAGCGAGACGTGGAGGTCGATCGGGCCGCTGCAGGCCTCCTCCGGGTGGAGGTCGACCTCCCACAGTTGGCGCAGCGAGTAGGTCTCGATGAAGTGACGCTCGTCGTGCACGTGGAATCCGTGGTCGATGGCATGGCTCTTGAGGTCGGTGACGAATCCCGCAATGTCGATGACGGCCACGACCCGAACACTACCCTTCGGTCGTGCCCCGCTTCGATGCCTCCTCCGACGACGTGGACATCCTCGCGTTCCTCCATGACGTCGCCGACGCCGCCGCCGACACGCTCGACGAGGCCGCGGACTGGTCCGAGACCGGCGTACACGAGGGGCAGTACACCGGTGACGTGCTGGTGGACGACGTCGTCACCGACCTCCTCGAGGCGGCGGGATTCGCAGTCCTCTCGGAGGAGAGCGGGATGGGGGAATGGGACCGCACGGGCGGCCAGCTCCTCGCAGTCGTCGATCCGGTCGACGGCTCCACGAATGCGGCCAAGGGGCTCCCGTGGTACGCCACTTCGTTGTGCGTCGTCGATGCCGACGGGCCTCGGGTGGCGCTCGTGGCGGAACAGTCCGGCAGCGAGACGCGATACTCGGCGATCCGTGGCCAGGGCGCGCGTTGCGACGGGACGCGCATCGCTCCGTCGGGCCTGAGGGACGACTCGCGGGCCGTGGTGGGTGTGAACGGTCCGGTCGCCCCGGGTCATGGATGGTGGCAGGTGCGCACGATGGGCGCGGCCGCTCTCGACATATCCCTCGTGGCCAAGGGGGCCCTCGATGGATACGTCGACACCGTCGGACACGGGTGTTGGGACTACCTGGCTGCGCTGCTGGTGTGCCGCGAGGCAGGAGCCATCGTCGTTGACGCTCTCGGGCGCAACATCGTCGTTCTCGATCCCGAGGAACGGCGCATGCCCATCGCCGCGGGGTCGGCCGAGATGCTCGAGAGCGCGCGTCGGGCCTGGGCGGCGTCTCGCGCCTGATCCGTCCTCAGCGGCGCTCGCGGGCGGCCTCGAGGAGCATCTCGAGACCGAGTGCCGCGGTGCGCTCCCAGCGGAACTGTGAGTTGTGGTCCAGAGCCGCGCGCGAGAGGCGCGCGCGACCCTCGGCGTCG
>JAULXU010000167.1:347-6085 GCA_032118285.1 Ilumatobacteraceae bacterium | reverse complement strand
GCGCGCCGGGCAGGCGCGCCGGCTGGCGCTGGTGCGCCGGTGGACGCAGCTCGACGATGCGCGCATCCTGGATGCCGGCTGCGGCGTGGGCATGTACACCGAGCAGTTCCGCCGCTTCAGCCCGCACGTCGCCGGCGTGGAGATCGACCTGACCGTGGCGCGCCTGGCGCGATCCCGCCTGCCGGGCATCGTCGTGGCCATCTCGGTGGTGTACGTCGGCATCCGCGCCGTGCGCCCCCTCTATCAGGAGATCCCCATGGTCGTGCTCGCCCATGTCGTGCTGTTCCTGCCCGTCATGGTCACCGCGCTCAAGGCCGCGATCGAGAAGTCCGCGCCCGGCACCGAGGAGGTGGCGCGCACCCTCGGGGCGGGCCCGGTGGCGGTGTTCCTCCGCGTGACCCTGCCCGTGGCCCTTCCCGGCATCGTCGCCGGATTCGCCCTCGTCATGTTGGCGGCCGTCAAGGAGCTCCCCGCCACGCTGCTGCTGCGCCCCACGGGTCTCGACACCCTGTCCACGCGCATCTGGGACTTCTCCACCGTGTCGGACTGGGCCTCGGTCGGACCGTTCGCCCTCGCCATCCTCCTGCTCGCGGCCGTTCCCACCGCGATTCTTGGCACACTTTCCGCCGTGAAGGAGTCGTCGCGATGACCGGCAACGCCACCCCGGCACTCGCCGTCACGGACCTGTGCCACGCCTTCGACGGGCGCCCAGTCCTCGACCGACTGTCACTGACGGTGCGACGCGGCTCGATCACCGCGGTGCTCGGGCCCTCGGGCGGGGGCAAGACCACCCTGCTGCGCATCATCGCCGGATTCACCCGTCCCGAATCGGGATCGGTCGACATCGACGGTCGACGCGTGACGGGGGACGGCGTCTTCGTCGCGCCCCAGGATCGCAACGTCGGCATCGTTCCCCAGGACGGCTCCCTGTTCCCCCATCTCGACGTGGCATCGAACGTCGCGTTCGGCCTCCCGCGGCGCCGCTCCGCTGCCGCCCGCGCCCGTGTCGCCGAGATGCTCGAGCTCGTCGGACTTCCCGATGCGGGTCGCTCCATGCCGACGCAGCTCTCGGGGGGCATGCAGCAACGCATCGCCATCGCCCGTGCCCTCGCCCCCTCCCCCGCCCTCCTGCTCCTCGACGAACCCTTTGCCGCGCTCGACGCCTCGCTGCGCGACGAGGTGCGCGAACACGTGGTGGACATCATCCGGGCGGCCGGGGCCACGACGCTGTGGGTCACCCACGACCAGGACGAGGCCCTCTCCACCGCCGACGAGGTGGCGGTCCTGCTCGAGGGGCGCATCGCCCAGTCCGCCGATCCCGAGTCGCTCTACCGCGCACCGGCCGCCCGCGACGTGGCGTCCTTCGTCGGGGACTCGATGGTGCTCGAGGGCACGGTGTCGGCCGCCGGTGACGTCGCGCGCACGGCGATGGGCGAGGTGCGACTGACGGGCCGGCGCGACGCGGGCGGCGTTCGGGTCGTGTTGCGCCCGGAACAGCTCGAGATCGTCGGAACCTCCGGCGCGGCCGTGACGGGAACGGTCGTGTCACGCAAGTTCTACGGTCACGACGGCACCGTCGTGGTGCGCCTCGCCGCCGGACCGGAGGTCTCGGTGCGTCTGCACGCCACCCTTCTCCCCGAGGTCGGGGCCGAGGTCGGGGTGCGCGTGAACGGCCCGGTTCTCGCCTTCGACTGAGCGAGATCAGCCGCGGCGCGACTGCATGACGGCGGCCACGACCTTGCCGTCCGCCTTACCCTTCGAGGCCTTCATCACCCGGCCGACGATGGCGCCGGCGGCCTTCTCCTCGCCCGCGCAGTACTTGGCCCACGCATCCGGGTCGGCCGCGATGGCCTCGTCCACCATGGCCTCGACCGCAGTCGTGTCGAGGGCCTCGAAGCCCTTGGAGGCCGCGATGGTGGCGGCGTCACCACCGCCCACCGCGACGATGTCGGCGAGCACGGCCTTGGCCTGCGTGGCGGTGATGCGACCGTCCTTTTCCAGAACGGTGAGCGCCGCGAGATCGGCCGCCGGCACGCGCGGAGCGGCGCCCTCGTCGGCGTAGGCCTGCTGCACGTGCACGAGGGCCCGCACCGGGTCACCCCCGGCCCGGGCCACCTCGGCGACGTAGTCGTGCTGTCCCCGCTCGACCACGACCACCACGGCCTCGGACCTCTCGTCGTACCCGGTGAGGGCGGACAGTGCGGCGCGGCGCGCGGCGGGCAGGGGCGGGAGCGAGGCGCGCACCTCCTCCACCCACTCGGGGGAGGGATCGAGGGGGACGAGGTCGGGCTCGGGAAAGTACCGGTAGTCGTCGGCGTCCTCCTTGATGCGCAACGTGTGGGTGCGACCCTCCGCGTCGTCCCAGTGTCGCGTCTCCTGACGCACGGTTCCGCCGGTCTCGATGAGGTCAATCTGTCGCCGCGCCTCGTAGTCGATCGCACGGCCGAGCGCCCGGATCGAGTTGACGTTCTTGATCTCGCACCGGGTGCCGAGCGGCGTTCCCGGCTTGTGCACCGACACGTTGGCGTCAACGCGCATGGACCCCTCCTCCATCTTCGCGTCCGACGCGCCGATCACCTCGAGGATGGCGCGCAGCTCGGACACGTAGAGGCGCGCCTGCTCGCTGGTGCGGATGTCGGGCCGGGACACGATCTCCACCAGGGGGACACCGGCGCGGTTGAAGTCGATGAGCGAGTAGTCGCTGCCGTGGATCCGACCGGTCGCGCCGCCGACGTGCGTGCTCTTGCCCGTGTCCTCCTCGAGGTGTGCCCGCTCGACGCCCACGCGACTCCCGTCGGGGAGGTCGAGGTGGCCGTCGGCGTTGAGAGGAAGGTCGTACTGGCTGATCTGGTAGGCCTTGGGCATGTCGGGATAGAAGTAGTTCTTGCGGTGGAAGATGCACCGCTGCACCCGGCAGTTGAGGGCGAGTCCGATGCGCATGGCCAGTTCCACGGCGCGGCGGTTGAGCACCGGCAGCGCGCCGGGCAGACCGAGCGTGACGGGGTCGATGTTCGTGTTGGGTTCGTCGCCGAAACGGTTCGGCGACCCGCTGAAGAGCTTCGTGCGGGTGGCGAGCTCGACGTGGACCTCGAGGCCCACGACCAGTTCCCATCCGCCGGGCAACAGTGCGTCGCTCACCGGGAACCACCCGCCGCCTCGAGTGCGCCGCCCACGGCGAACATCGCCTCCTCGCCGAGCGCGGGCGCGAGCACCTGGATCCCCACCGGAAGTCCGTGCGCGCCGGTGCCGAAGGGCACGCTCATGGCCGGGTTAACCGCCAGATTGACCGGAATCGTGAAGATGTCGCACAGGTACATGGCGAGCGGGTCTCCGGATTTCTCCCCGAACGGGAAAGCGACCACCGGGGAGGTGGGCGTGAGCACCACGTCGGCGACGGCGTAGGCCCGGGCGAAGTCGTCGGCGATGAGGCGGCGCACCTTCAGTGCCTTGCCGTAGTAGGCGTCGTAGTAGCCCGCCGACAGCGCGTAGGTGCCGAGCATGATGCGACGCTTCACCTCGTCGCCGAAGCCCGCGGCGCGCGTGGCCCCGTACATCGAGTTGGTGTCGGCCGCGGACACGCGCAGGCCGTACCGCACGCCGTCGAATCGCGCGAGGTTGCTGCTCGCCTCGGCCGGAGCGATGAGGTAGTAGGCGGTGAGCGCGTAGGTGAGACTGGGCAGCGACACGTCGACCACCTCGGCACCGGCCGCGCGCAGCGCCTCGAAGGACTCCTCGAGACGGGCCGTGACCTCGGGCTCGCTGCCCTCGGGAAGGTCGACGATGCGACCGATGCGCATCCCCTCCACGCCGCGACGCGAGGCGGCGCGCAGGTCGGGCACCTCGCGCGGAATGGATGTCGAGTCGAGGGGGTCGTGGCCGGCGATCACCTCGCACACGAGGGCGGCGTCGTCCACGGTGGTGGCGAAGGGCCCGATCTGGTCGAGGGAGCTGGCATAGGCGACGAGACCGCGACGGCTCACGAGACCGTAGGTGGGCTTGACCCCCACCACCCCGCACAGGGCGGCCGGCTGGCGGATGCTGCCACCGGTGTCGCTGCCGAGCGCGGCCGGCACGAACCCGGCGGCCACGGCGGCGGCACTGCCGCCGCTCGAACCGCCCGGCACGCGCGAGGTGTCGAGCGGATTGCGCGAGGGACCGAACGCCGAGTTCTCCGTGCTCGATCCCATGGCGAACTCGTCGAGATTCGTCTTGCCCACCATCACGGCGCCGGCCCCGCGGAGGCGCTCCACCACGTGGGCGTCGTACGGCGGCTTCCATCCGGCGAGGATGCGCGACGAGCAGGTGGTCTCGATGCCGCGCGTGCACATGTTGTCCTTGAGAGCGACCGGGACACCGGCGAGCGGACCCACCGGCCGACCCGCGGCGACGTCGGCGTCGATGCGATCCGCCGCCTCGCGCGCGTGCTCGGTGGCCACCAGATTGAACGCCCGGATCTCCCCGTCGCGGGCGGCCACGGCCGCAAGGCTGCGCTCGAGCACCTCGCGAGCCGTGGTGGTCCCGGACCGCACGGCGTCGGCGATGCCCGCGGCGGTGACGGGGAGGTCGGCCGAACTCATTCGGCCACACCAATGATCGGGGGAACCCGGAAGCGTCCGTCCTCGGCGTCGGGTGCGGCGGCGAGCACTTCGGCGGTGTCCAGGCAGGGCAATTCCTCGTCCTCGCGCATGACGTTGACGAGCGGGTAGGGCTGGGTCATCGGCTCGATGCCCTCGAGATCGAGCGCATCGATGTCGCCGAAGTGACCCATCACCTTGGCCAACTGGCCGGCGAACACGCCGACCTCGTCCTCCCCGATGTCGAGCCGGGCGAGACGGGCCACCTTGGCGACGTCGGCGGCGGAGATGATCGCGTTGTCGGAGGGGGGCACGGACACGCCCGACAGCCTACGAGCGGGCGCACCCGGGACGGCGGTGTCAGGCCCCGGGGTCCACCGGGGGGAACTCGGGTTGGCGCTTCTTCAGGAAACTCACGACACCCTCGCGGAAGTCGGGTCGCAGCACCGACTCGCGCATCAGGGCGAGGGCGTCGTCACTGGCGTCGCCGAGGCTCTTGCCGGTGTCGGACCACACCTGGCGCTTCATCACCGACATCGAGGTCGGCGACACGTCGAGGGCGAGTCGCGCGGCGTACTCCATGGTGCGGTCCAGCAACTCGCCGTCCGGATGAACCCGGTCCACGAGACCGAGCGCGAGGGCCTCGTCGGCCTCGACGATCCGCGACGAGAACAGGATGTCCATCGCCGCCGAGTGGCCCACGAGCCGAGGGAGGATCCAGGACATGCCGTACTCGGCGATGAGACCGCGCTTGGAGAACGCGGCGGTGAACTTTGCGCGGTCGGAGGCGAATCGCATGTCGCACATGAGGGCCTGCACCATCCCCACGCCGGCGGCCGCACCGTTCACCGCGGCAATCACGGGTTTGGGGATCCTCGTGATCTCGTGCTGCATGCGTCCATCGATGATGCTCGGTCCCGACGAACCCTGCTGTCCGGCCTCACCCGAGAGCTCGGACATGTCCGCGCCGGCGCAGTAGCCGCGACCCGCACCCGTCACCACGATGACGCGCACCCGCGGATCGGCGACGGCCGCGTCGATGTGTCCGAAGTACTCAACACCGAGCTGTCCCGTCCAGGCGTTGAGGCGGTCGGGTCGGTTGAACGTGATCAGGCCGATCCCCGGCTCGACCACCTCGTACAGGCACTCACTCATGTGGATCGA
>JAULXU010000167.1:0-337 GCA_032118285.1 Ilumatobacteraceae bacterium | reverse complement strand
CACCGAACGACAGCCAGCCCACCGCGGCGAGGAACACCGCCGCCGCCACCCATTGGTTGAGGCGCAACCCCGCCCACGAGCGAGCCTCGTCGATGCGCAGGCCCTCGATGAGGAACCGCGCGAGGGTGTACAGCGCGACGTATCCGGCGAACAGACGACCCGGGTCGGGACGGCGACGACGGTCGACCATCACCAGCACACCGGCGATCGTCAGGCACGCCAGCGATTCGTAGAGGAAGGTGGGATGGAACGTGGTCCCGGGCAGATGGCCCGCCGACACTGCGGTCTCGGGCGACACCTCGAGCGCCCACGGCAGAGTGGTGGGTCCACCGAAGAG
>JAULXU010000166.1:0-15149 GCA_032118285.1 Ilumatobacteraceae bacterium | reverse complement strand
ATCGCCGACTCGGTCACGGCCTTCGTCGCCGCCGCCTGACCCTCCTCAGCGGCAGACCTCGAGCTCGTACATGGGCACGGTGTCCCGCCGGAGCCAGAGATTTGCACCCACCTGGATGAACCACGGCGTCAGCCGACGCCTGTACCAGTCCGCCGAGCGGCGGTGCACCTCCATGTCGGTCGCCCGCTCGTCGACGACCTCGGCGAAGTCGCGGATGGTGGGCACCTCGATGTAGGCCAGGAGGCGCGTCGCCGCGGCGATGTTGTCGATGGCCGCGCTCGCACCGGCGTTGTCCGGGTACTGCAGCACGCTGTGGCACACCACGAGGTCCCAGGTGCGCGGCGGCCGCCACTCGGTGACGTCGGCGAGCTCGTGCCCCCAGGTGCGGCAGGCGTGCTCGCTCACGTCGAGGCTGTGCACCTCCACCTCGGGGTGGTGGGTGCGGTACCAGTCGCGCCACATCCCAGGCCCCGCACCGACGTCGAGGAAACTCGTGATGCCGATCCCCCACCACGCCGCCAAGTGATGCACGGCGGTGGCGAGGTGGGCGATGGCTGCTGGATCGTGCGCTCCGCCCGCGCCGTAGAAGCGTCGGTAGTAGCGGTCGTCGAATCTCGTCGCATCGTCCATGATCAGAGTCTTGCCCGTCGTCCCTCTCGGCGGACCTTCTCGATGGGGAGCCGTCTTCGGGGCGTGGATACGATTCGAGCCGACGCACGAGCAACGGGGGTGGCACCGTGACAGGGACCGCAACGAAGGAGACACCGGCGGTGACGCGGACCGAGTACGTGGACGTTCTCGTCGTCGGGGCGGGAATCTCGGGCATCGGGTCGGCGTACCATCTCGCGACGCAGATGCCCGAAAAGTCCTTCGTCGTGCTCGAGGCCTACGAGACCTTCGGCGGCACGTGGCACATGCACCGCTACCCGGGAATCCGCTCCGACAGCGACCTGTACACCTTCGGATACCGCTTCAAGCCCTGGACGGGGGCACCCATCGCCTCCGCCGAGGAGATCAAGAGATACATGTCCGAGGTCATCGAGGACAACGATCTCGGTCGACACATCCGGTACCGCCACCGCGTCGTCTCGGCGTCGTGGTCCTCCGACAGCAATCTCTGGACGGTGGTCGTGGACGACGAGGCGGCCGGCGAGCGCATCGCCTTCACCACCTCGTTCCTGTGGATGTGCCAGGGCTACTACAAGCACCGGGAGCCCTACACCCCGGAGTGGCCGGCCATGTCGTCGTTCCGCGGACCGATCGTGCATCCACAGCAGTGGCCCGAGGACCTCGACTGGACGGACAAGAAGGTTCTCGTCATCGGGTCGGGCGCCACGGCGGCGACCATCGTTCCCCGTCTGGCCGAGAAGGCCGCCCACGTCACCGTGCTGCAGCGCTCACCCACCTACTTCTGGACGGGACGCAACGCCAACGAGCTCGCTGACACGCTGCGCCAGCTCGAGGTGGACGAGGAGTGGATCCACGAGATCGTCCGCCGCAAGGTGCTCTTCGACCAGCACGAGGTGACGAAGATGTCCTTCGAGCACCCCGAGATGCTCAAGCAGGCGCTCATCGACAACGTGAAGACGTTCCTCGGGGACGACTACGACGTGGAGACGCACTTCACGCCCAGTTACCGACCCTGGCAGCAGCGTCTCGCGTACATCCCCGACGGGGACCTCTTCCAGGGAATCGCATCGGGCAAGGCTTCGATGGTCACCGACGTCATCGAGACGTTCACACCGACCGGTGTCGTGACGAGGAACGGCACGGTGATCGACGTCGACATCGTGGTGACCGCCACGGGTTTCAACCTGAGCGTGCTGGGGGACATCCCGTTCGAGGTGGACGGATCTCCCGTGACATGGTCCGACACCGTGACGTACCGCGGGATGATGTTCACCGGCGTGCCGAATCTTGCGTGGATCTTCGGCTACTTCCGGGCCAGTTGGACGCTTCGGGTGGACCTGATGGGCGACTTCATCTGCCGGATGCTGTGCCACATGGAGTCCAAGGGTGCCCGGCGGGTCACGCCGCATCTCCGGCCGGAGGACGCCGACATGCCCATCGGGATGTGGATGGACGAGGACAACTTCAACCCGAACTACATCAAGCGCAGCCAGCACTTGATGCCGCGCGCGGGCAACAAGTCCGAGTGGATGCACAACCAGGACTACTGGCTCGAGAAAGCGGAGTTGCCGCGCGCCGACCTCGAGGACGGCTGCCTCGTCTTCGAGTGACCGGGGTCAGTCGACGGGCCAGGTCTCGGCGGCCGCGAGAAGTTCGTCCCTGAAGTCCGGGTGGGCCACCGAGGCCATCGCCCGCGCCCTCTCCCGGATGCTGCGCCCCTTCAGTTCGGCGATGCCGTGGTCCGTGACGATCACGTCCACCTGGTGGCGCGGTGTCGTGACCACGGTCCCCGCCGGTAGGACGGGGAGGATGCGGCTCGTGAGTGTCCCCCCGACGATCGACGTGGAGGGCAGGCACACGAGACTTCGCCCGTCCCCCGTGAGTCCCGGACCCGACACGAAGTCCTCGTGCCCGCCGATGCCGCTGAACTGGCGACCGCCGATGGTGTCGGCCACGACCTGCCCGGCGAGGTCGACGGCGAGCGCGCCGTTGACCGTGACGAGGTTGCGGTTGCGGGCGATTCTCTCGGGCGAGTTCACGACGTGCACGGGCAGGAACCTGACCTCGGAGTTCTCGTGCAGCCACTCGTACAGCTCCGGGATGCCGGCCGCGAATGTTGTCGGCGAGAAGCCGTCGAAGTCCCCACCCTTTCGGTTCGTGACCTTGCCCGCCTGGTGGAGCCGCATGAGACCGGTGGTGAACATCTCGGAATGGATTCCGAGGTCCTCGTAGTCGCCCGTGGCGAGGGAGAGTGCGATGAGGTTCGGGATGCCCCCGATGCCGGTCTGGACGGTGCACCCGGAACGGAAGAATCCCATGGCCAGTTCCGCGATGCGTCGCTCGGCGTCGGTCGGCTCGGCGTCGGGGAGATGGAGCGGGGAGGAGTCGGTGCGGACGAGGACGTCGATGTCGTCGACGTGGATGCGGTGCATGTGGTCGGGTTCGAGCCCGAAGGTGCGCGGGAACTTCTCGCTCACCTCCACGAGGAGGATCCGGTCCGGATCCGAGGCGGCGCGCCGGATCTCGTCGACGGTGGCGCCGGCGTGCAAGGACAGGCTCACCCAGCCGTCCACGGGGGGTGCACCGGCAGTGGCCACCACGCGCGGACGGAGACCCTCGAGGATCGGGGCGAACCGCCGGAAGTCGGCGGGCACGAACTCGATGCGCGCGCCGGCGTCGCGCAGGAAGCGCTCGCCCGGCCCGTAGAAGCCGCTCCGATAGCGCACTCCGGGTTTGAGCATCACCTCGTAGAGGTCCGGGAGCAGGGCGCCGAAGACCACGAGGTCCTCGAAGTCGTCGCGCACCTTGAGGGCATGGAGGAAGCCCCCGGGGACACCGGTCCCGAGCGGCACGGCGAGGGAATCGCGGGACCGAAGGAGGCCGACCGCGGTGTCCATGTCGACAACGGCCATGTGACCAGCGTAGGGGTGGGATGCTGCCCGCCCTCTGGCAGGCTCGTCGGCGTGGAACGCGACCTCGTCATCATCGGCGGCGGTCCGGCCGGTGCGGCCGCCGCCATCGTCGCGGCGAGGGCCGGCGCCCGCGTGACCATCCTCGAGAAGGCGGAACGCGGGCGAGACAAGGTGTGCGGCGACGGTCTCACGCCGCGGGCCATCGCCGCGCTCGAGCACCTCGGTGTCGACCATTCGCCGGCGCACCGCATCGACGGTCTGCGCATGATCGCGGGGAAGAGGAGTCGCGAACTGGCGTGGCCCTCCACCGACAGGTTCCCCGCCCACGGCGCGGTGTGGCCGCGTCACCGCTTCGACGCGATGCTCCTCGAGGAGGCCGAGCGTTCCGGTGCCGAGGTGCGTTTCGGCACCGAGGCGCTTCCCGTCATGGAGGACGGCAGGGCCGTCGGGGTCGAGGTGGCGGGGACGCGCATTCGTGCACCGTTCACCGTCCTCGCGGCCGGTGCCCAGGGAGCGGCGGCCAAGGTGCTCGGTGCGGAACGCGATCCGTCGGAGACGTTCGGACTCGCCATCCGCGCGTACGCCGAGTCGCCGCGCCATGCGGAACGTCACCTCGAGGCGTGCCTCAGCCTGCGCGACGAGCACGGCACCGCGGTGCCGGGGTACGGCTGGATGTTCCCCGCCGGGGACGGCACGGTGAACGTCGGGGTTGGCGCGTTGAGCACCATGAAGGGCTTCAAGAAACTCAACCTCAACCGGCTGCTCGAGCAGTACGCATCGCTCGTGCGCGGGCCGTGGTCGCTCGGCGGGTGGATCGACAGGCCGCGCGCCTGGCGCCTGCCGATGAGCGTGGTGCGCCGTCACGGACCGGGATGGGTCGCCGTCGGGGACGCGGCGGGTTTCGTCAACCCGATGAACGGGGAGGGCATCGACTACGGCCTCGAGTCGGGGATGCTCGCGGCCGAGATGTTCCTCGCCGATCCGGTCACGGCGTCGGTGCGCTACGACGCCGAGGTGGGCGAGCGCTTCGACGCGTTCCTGCGCACCGGACGTCGTTTCAGTTTCCTCATCGGTCATCCCCTCCTGCTGCGCCCCGGCCTGCGCATCGCGGTGGGGACCCAGGCTGCCGCCGACATCACCCTCGCGGTGATGGGCAACCTGGTCGATTCGTCCACCCCGGGTGCCGCGGGTCGCGTGTTGCGCATCGCGGATCGTGTCCTGCGCGTGGCCGATCCCGTGCTGCGGCGCACCCGGGCCCGCGGTTAGATGGGCGCCGATAGGTTGACGCCGTGAACCACGGCAAGCCCGACGTCTCCATTCCCGCCGGCGATCCCCCCGCCGCCCTCGTCGCCGAGGACCTCGTCGTGGGGGACGGTGCCGAGGCCCGGGCCGGCGCCGTGGTGGAGGTCCACTACGTCGGAGTGGCCTGGAGCACGCAGCGTCAGTTCGACGCATCGTGGGACCGCTCCGAGTCCTTCGAATTCCGTCTCGGTGCCGGTCAGGTCATCCAGGGTTGGGACGACGGGGTCGCGGGGATGCGCGTCGGCGGTCGTCGACGGCTCACGATTCCGCCCGACATGGGATACGGAAGCCGGGGTGCCGGGGGTGTCATCAAGGGCGGCGAGACCCTCGTCTTCGTCGTCGACCTGCTCAACGTCAACTGAAGTGGCACGCCCGTGACGGTCCCCGAACTGGTCTTCGACGGCGACTGCGGCATCTGCACCGTGTCGGCGGGCTGGGTGGACCGCAACTGTCCCGGCGTGACGACCGTGTCCCATCACGCGCGCGGGATGGCCGCGATCGACAAGGTCACCTGGATCGACGGGGACGACCGGCGCGAGGGTGCCAGGGCGGTGGCCGCGGTGTTGCGCCGGGCCCGTCGGCGCCGGCACCGGGCGCTCGGGAGGGTCATCGGCCTCCCCGTGATCCGGTCCGCTGCCGAGGTGGTCTATCTCCTCGTGGCGCGCAATCGCTCTCGCATCTCCCGACTCGTGGGCGCGAAGGCCTGTGGCCTCCCGCCGACGGCGGTCAACGGGTCTCGAGATTCTGGGGGAGCATCCGACGGCGCCTCCACCGACGGCGGAGCGGTCTGAGCGCGAGCCTCGACACCAGACCGATGCACACGGTCGAGACCAGCACGCGCGTCCAGATGTCCAGCCGGGCGAACATCGGGGCGGTGAGCAGGGCGAACACCAGCGACGCGGGATAGATCCACGCCACGTCGGTGAAGAAGCGCCCGAAGCGGCCGCGGTGGCGCTCCACCTCGCCGAGCGCGTTGAAGTAGGTGTCGCTTCCCGCGGTGGAGGTGATGCGTTCCGAGAGGAAGAGGCCGTCGCCCTTCTCGAGCAGAGCGAGTCGTTCCTCGCTGCGCTCCCATCGGCGCAGATGGACGACGTCGACGAAGCGGAACACCATGTGGTACGGCTCGTCACGGTCGCCGGGACTGAGCACGGTGGCGCCGAGGCAACCGGGTGCCGCGCGCACCGCCCTGAGAATGTCGTCGGTCCAGGCGGCGAACCTGTCGAGCTGCGCAGGGTTGACGCGGCGTTCGATGGTGACGGTGACCGCACCCGGAGCGATGCGGGGAAGGTCCCCGGTGGGGAAATCGCCGGTCAATTCGGGCACGCCGCTACGGTAGCCGCGGGGTGCGGCGCGTCGTCCGCGGTCCAATCGCACCATGAGGGCCCTCGTCGTCTACTGCCATCCCCGCGAGGGAAGCTTCTGCTCCGCGTTGCGGGACGCCGCCGTGGCGGGACTGCACGATGCAGGACACGACACCGACGTCATCGACCTCGCCGCCGAGGAGTTCGATCCCGTCATGTCCGAGCACGAGTGGCGCGAGTACCGCGACATGACGGGCGCCATCCCCGAATCCCTGCGTCGACACGTCGAACTGGTGCGTGCGGCCGAGATCCTCGTCTTCGTCTACCCCACCTGGTGGTCGGGCCTGCCGGCGCAGCTCAAGGGTTGGCTCGAGCGGGTGCTCGTGCCGGGCGTCGGATTCGTGCTCGACGACCGCGGACGCGTGCGTCCCGGCCTCGGACGGGTGAGGGCGATCCGCACGGTGTCCACGACGGGGTCCCCCCGTCTCTACGTCGCGCTCGTCAACGACAACGGACGGCGCATCCTCACCCGCGCCCTTCGGCTCTCGGCACCGCGGCGCACGAGGGTGCGCTCGCACGTGCTGCACTCGATGGACACGACGACCCCGGAGAGGCGCGCGCGTTTCCTTGCCGAGGTGCGACGGAGCATGGCCGCGACATGAGGGTGCTCGTGGTGTCGGCCCATCCGAGCGCGGAGTCCTATCTCGCGTCCGTGCGCGAGGACCTCCTCGCCGCGCTCGTCGCGGACGGGCACGAGGTGGATCACCGTGACCTGTGGCGCGAGGGTTTCGACCCTGTGTTCTCCGAGTGGGAACGCATCCACCACGTCGGCGATCCCGGGGAGAAACTGGCGCGGTTCCCCGCCCTGGCTCCCCACGTGGAGGCGCTGCGCCGTTGCGATGCACTCGTTCTCGTCTACCCCACCTGGTGGTCCGGACAGCCGGCGATCCTCAAGGGCTGGTTCGATCGCATCCTCATGAACGGTGTCGCGTGGGATCTTCCCGACGGGGCGAACCGTCTGAGTCCCCTGCTCGGAAACGTTCGTCGTCTCGCGGTGGTCACCACGCACGGCTCGGGCAAGTTCATCAATGCCCTCGAAGGAGAAGCCGGAAAGCGCACCGCGTTCCGGTCGGTGCGTCTCATGTTCCCACTGCGGTGCCGGTCGCGATGGATCGCGATGTACGGACTCGACACGGCGGACGCCGCGGAGAGGGAGCGCTTCAGGAGGCGTGCCGTCTCGAAGCTCCGACGTCATCTCCGCTAGGGGCCGCACCGAGAGCGGCCACTGCCGCGCACACGGCGAGCACCCGCAGCACCACCGCGACGGTGGCCCCGTGGCGGGGATGCTCGATTCCCGAGGCGAGGATGCCGGCGACGTGGACCGCGGCCGCGACGGCGCCCATGGCGGCGATCGCCCGCGCGAGACGGCGGGTGGCGGGCCGGGCATGGGCGGCCGCCGTGCCCGCGACGAGGACGAGCCCCCACACCCACCAGCCGCGGAAGAAGAGCCGGGGAACCACGGAGCGGTTCTCGAGCGGGAGGAAGTCGTCGTTCGGAGGATCCGCCACGGCGGGCGTCAGCGACGACACGCGCTCCCACGTGTCGCCCGGGTGCGTGACGACCCAGCGCACGTACGTCGACCAGCCACGGTCGCGCACCCACTCTGCGAGGTCCGTGCCGCCCACCCGCATGAGCGAGGGTGGTGCCTGGTCGGGGGGCAGGTCGACGATGCGCGCGACGTCATCGGGCAGCTGTCCCGAGAAGTCGTAGCCCGTGGCCTCGCGCATGCCCGCGACATCGGGCATGCCGCGCGCGACGAACCAGTCCCAGCGAGCATCGTTCGTCACGATGCGTTCCATGAGCACCGTGTACATGTTGAGGGTGCCCATGGACGAGTTCCCGGACAAGAGGGACAGACCCCAGGCTCCGACGAGGGCGAGCACCACGCTCGAGGCGACGCCGCGCGCCCCGCGCGAGACCAGCACCGTCCAACCGGCTGCGGCGAGACAGGCGAGGACGACGAGGAGATGGGTGGGCCGCACGAAGGCGCACCCGACCATCGTCGCGGTCCATGTCAGGCGGGCGACGAAAGAGGGTCGGCGCGCCAGCGACACGGTGGCGGCAATCGCGGCGACCGTCAACGAGATTCCGAGGGACTCGGACAGGATGGCCAGATCCCACCGCGACACCTGCGGGACGGCACCGAGCACGAGCACCGCGCCCGTGACCGAGCGCGGGAATCGGCTGCCGCGCGCGAGCACCACGGCGAGCCACGTCCACGCCGCCGTTCCCGCGAGCACCTGGAGCGCGATGCGCGACCCGTCCGTGTCGGCGAGACGATAGGCGAGGGGCACGGGCCAGAAACGCAGGTTGTCCCCGAGAAAGGACAGGCTCTCGAAACTGCTGGAGTCAGGGAAGCGGCCGGCAGGGCGACCCCACACGCCGATGATCCTGACGCACAGGTGGAGCGCGGCTGCGACGAGTGGAAAGCGCGGACCGGTCACCGACGCGAGGAGACGGCGCATGCGAACACGGTAGTGCTCGCCACGGGATGCCTCCGTCGGCCCGCTGGTACGGTCGCGACGTGAAGACGATCCAGACCGACTCCCTCGGCTCGCTCGACCACCTCCGTGTCGTCGACATCGACGTTCCCTCCACCGGCGACGACGCGGTGCGCATCCGCGTGTCGGCTGCGGGACTCAACTACGTCGACGCGCTCATGGTCGAGGGTCGCTACCAGATCAAGCCACCCGTGCCCTACCGACCCGGATCCGAGGTGACCGGGACCGTCGTCGAGGCGGGAGCGACAGCCGGGGACTGGTCCCCCGGCGAGCGCGTCTTCGCCATGCCCGGCATGGGTGGATTCTCCGAGGAGGTCGTGGTGCACCGCTCCCGCGTGGTGCGGATTCCCGCATCGATGACCGACGGGCAGGCGGCAACCTTCATGCAGAGCTACATGACCGCGTGGTTCGCCTTCACCCTGCGCGTCCCCCTCGAGGCGGGGATGACGATGCTCGTGACCGGTGCCGGCGGGGGAGTGGGACTTGCCGCGGTCGACACGGCCCGTTCGCGGGGTGTGCGGGTCATCGCCGCGGCATCGAGCGAGGAGAAGCGGAAGCTGGCGCTGGCGGCCGGCGCGGAGGCGGTCATCGACACCGGGACCGAGGATGTCAAGGCACGGGCCCGCGAGTTCGGCGGCGGGGGCGTGGACGTCGTCTACGACCCGGTGGGGGGTGCACTCGCGGAGTCGTGTCTCCGCGCGCTCGCTCCGATGGGTCGGTACATGGTCGTGGGATTCGTCGCCGGCATTCCGTTGCTGCCGGCGAACCACATCCTTCTCACCAACCGCAGCGTCGTCGGCGTGGACTGGGGAGCGTGGATGATGACGAATCCGCGGGACAACGCCGCCATGCTCACCGACGTGGTGGCTGCCATCGGTCGCGGGGAACTGCATCCCGTCGAACCCGTCAGCTACCCCATGTCGCGCGCCGCAGACGCCATGCGCGACATGCAGGGTCGGGCCGTCGCAGGAAAGGTCGCTCTCGTCCCCGACTTCGCCTGAGCCCTTTCGGCCTCAGCCGGGACCGAAGGGTGTGTGGCCGGGCGCCACGAGCGGCCACGGGCGGATGCGCTCGAGGTGTGCGGCCAGGCCGAACCCGAGACCGTCGCGGAAGCGGGGCGCGACCACCTGCAGACCGCAGGGGACGCCGTGGTCGTCGAGGCCCATCGGCACGCTGAAGGCGGGATGTCCGGTGAAGTTGAGGTCCGCGGTGTTCATCGTGCCCATGGGGTCCCGCGTTCCCCCGGCCTCGACGGGCAGGGGACCCTCGGCGGGCCATGAGCGCGCGTTCATGACCGGCACGACGAGGACGGAGTCGTCGCCGAGGAGGTCGTCGAAGCGTGCGGACACCTCGTGGCGCAGGCGCTGGGCGGCGATGTAATCGTCGAGGGTCACGCGCCCGGCCCAGTCGATCTGCATGCGCACGTAGTCGGTCATCTCGTCGCGTCGATCCATGCGGTCGCGCAGGCTCTGGGCCAACTCGGCGGTGGACACGGTGAACCACGCCCACATGACCGTCGAATCCACCGGCGAGTCGATGCGTTCGACCGTCACGCCGCTCGCCACGAGGGCCTCGAGCGTCGCCTCGAAGGCTGATTCGATGTCGGGGTCCACTCCGCTGCGGAAGGTGCGACACGCCAGGACCCGGGCCGGCATGGTCGCGGCGAGATCGACGCCGGCCGAGGGCAGTGCGAGGTAGTCGCCCCGCGCCGGTCCGAGGGTGACCGAGGCCTCCAGGGCGACGTCGGCGACGCTCGTTCCCGTCGCACCCTGGGTGGAAAAGCCGATCCAGCGGGGCAGCACGTTGCGCCCGATGGCGCCCATCGAGGGCTTGTATCCGAACAGGCCCGACATCGAGGCCGGACCACGCACGCTGCCACCGCCGTCGGAGGTGGTCGCGAGCGGTGCGAGACCCGCGGCGAGGGCCGCCGTGGAACCCCCGCTCGACCCGCCGGGTGAACGTTCGGGGTTCCACGGGTTGCGGGTCGTGCCGTGGAGAAGATTCGAGGTGTAGGCGGTGGCGCCGAACTCGGGACTGTTGGTGCGCCCGAGGACGATGGCTCCGGCCTCGCGCAGGCGGGCGACCACCACGTCGTCGACCGCGTCGGGCGGTGCATCGGCGAGGAGGAGAGAGCCCGCCGTGGTGCGACGGCCGGCGACGCGGGCCATGTCCTTCACCAGCACCGGCAGACCCGCGAGCGCTCCCGTGCGCCGGTGATTCCGGGCCTCGGCGAGGGCATCGTCCGGCCACATGTCGATGACCGCGTTCAGGTGCCGGGTCGCCTCGATGCGCCGGACGCTCTCGGCGACGAGGTCCGCGGGATCGATCGCTCCCGAGCGCACGGCAGCGGCGAGATCCGAGAGCACCGGGGGACCGTAACAAAGGACGAACTTGTCGTCGCACCCGGGGGCGGGGGAGACTGTCTCCATGACCACACTGCTCGTCGCCCCCCGCACCCTCGCCGATCTCGTGCCCCTGCGTCGCCACCGCACCGTGGTGCTGGTGACCGGCACCGCGCTTCTCACCGCCGCGGCGGCACAGCTCCGCATCCCGCTCGGGTTCACTCCCGTGCCGGTGACCGCCCAGACCCTCGTGGTCCTTCTTGCGGCCGCTGCTCTCGGCGCGCGGCTCGCCGTCGCCGGTCAGGCCCTCTATTGGATGATGGGCGCGGTCGGCCTCCCCTTCTACGCCGGTGCCGAGCGCGGATGGGACGCGGCGACGGGCAGCACGTTCGGCTACTTCGTCGGCTTCGTCGTCGCTTCCGCGGTCGTGGGTCGCCTCGCCGAGCGGGGCCAGGACCGTTCGTTCTCGACGTCGGTCCCGGCGATGCTCACGGGCAGCGCCCTCATCTACGCGTGCGGAGTGACCTGGCTGGCCGTGCACCTGGACCTCCCCTTCTACGCCGGCGACGGCCGCGACGCGTTCACCTATGGACTCGCGCCGTTCATCGCCGGCGACCTCGCCAAGATGATCCTGGCCGCCGCACTGACTCCCGTGCTGTGGCGCGCGGCAACGCGCTCCGACCTCGTCTGACCGCCCCGCTCCGGAGCACCGGGCGACCTACGCTTTCGGGGTCGTCATGTTGAGACCCGTCCGTTCCCGCTTCCGGGCCCTCACCGGCGCCGCCATCGTGCTCCTCGTGCTCGCGGGGGCCGATCGCGCGTCCGCCCACAACACGCTCGAGTCGAGCGTTCCCTCGGACGGTGCGTCGCTCGTGGCCCCGGCCGGAGAGTGGCTCCTCGATTTCGTCTCCGAGGTACCGCTCGCCTCGGCATCGGCCGAGGTGGTGGATTCCAATGGCGTGCGCCGCAGTCTCCCGGCCCCGGTCCACGGCATCGACACCTCGGTGGTGCGATTCACCCTGCCGGACGATCTCGCTGGCAGCGTCACGGCGCGCTGGCGACTCGTGAGCAGCGACGGTCACGTCATCTCGGGTCGGGTCGGTTTCACCGTCACCTCCGCGTCGGCATCCTCGCCCGGGTCCTCGGTTGCATCAGCGTCGACGACCCTTCCGGCGGGCGTCACGACGTCGCCGCCGGTCGACTCCACTTCCACTCCGACGGGGACCGCAAGCGCCGAGCCTGCATCGCCGCTTCCCGAGCCGGGCCGTTGGTTCGTGCGGCTCGGGGCATTGGTCGCCACCCTGGCCCTCGGCGGTCTGCTCTTTTCCGAACAGTCGCTGGCGCCGGGCATCCTCGCCACTGCCCGGGCGCGCACCGCGGTCGTCGCCGCGGCGGCGACAGGTGCCGGGGCCGCAGTGGTGCAACTGCTCGTGTTCCTCGGGGACGTGAACGGCACCTCGTTGTTCGGCGGGTTGGCGCATCTGGGTGACGCCTTCAGCCTCGTGCCCGGCTCGATGATGCTGCTGCGGGCGGTCATCGGGGTCGTCATGGTGCGCGTCCTGCTCGACACGGCGCGCGGACGAGGTGCGCCGTTCCCCTCGGTGCCGATGTTCGCGCTCTTCGGCATGCACCTCGTCACCCTGGCCTGGACCGGTCATTCCCGCTCACAGGCCCTGCCTCTCATCGGCATTCCTGTCGACGTCGTGCACACCGCCGCCGCCGCCGCCTGGCTCGGAGGATTGGCCGTCGTGGCACTTCTCGTCGTGCCCGTGGCGGACCCCGCGGCGTCGTGGACGGTGTACCGGCGCTTCGGGGCGACGGCGCGCATCGCCGTGCCCGTCATCGTGGGAACGGGTGTCGTGCAGTCGCTGCGTCTCCACGGCGGCATAGCGACCCTCTTCACCACCGGGCACGGTCGACTGCTGCTGCTCAAGATCGCCGTCGTCGCGGCCATGCTCAAGGTGGCCGACATCAACAGACGGCGCCTCCTTCGACCCGACGCGGGAGACGCCCGAGCGGCGGCGCGTCGACGCGATCTCCTCGTGCGCGCGAGCCTCACCGAAGCCGTGACGGGCGGACTGGTCGTCGCGGTCACCGCCGCCCTGGTGGCGGCGAATCCCGGATGAGCCGACGGCACCCGGGGGACACGGGTCGCTAGCGTCGGGGTGACGTTCCCCCGGAGGTGCCCCATGTCCCGATTCATCCGCCCCGCCACACTCGTCGTCGCGGGGATCCTCATCACCGCCTGCGGTGGAGGAGATTCAACGGGGGCGGACGCGGAGTCGTTCAACGCATCCGACGTCATGTTCGCCCAGATGATGATCCCGCACCACGAGCAGGCGATCGAGATGTCCGACATCGCCCTCGATCCCACGACGGGTGCCGGCGACACGGTGCGGGAACTCGCCACGGCCATCAAGGCCGCGCAGGATCCCGAGATCGCCGAGATGACCGCCCTGCTCGGCGGATGGGGGATGTCCACCGAGATGGACCCATCCATGGACCACTCCGACATGATGTCGGGGATGCTCACGCTCGACGAGCTCGACGAGCTGGCCGATCTGCGCGGCGACGAGTTCGATCGGGCGTGGCTCGAGGCGATGATCCGGCATCACGAGGGAGCCATCGACATGGCCGAGGACGTGCTCGCCGACGGAACGGATCCGGCGATGGGGTCGCTCGCCGAGCGCATCATCGATGCGCAGCGCGACGAGATCGACCGGATGCGCGCCCTGCTCGAGGCCTAGTCGCCTCCGCTCAGGAGCAGCACGGGGCCGGTTCCGTCGCGACCGGAACGCAGCAGTCGTCGATGACCGCGGTCGTCTCACCCATCGTGGCGGCGTCGGCGAGAACGGTGTAGACCTCCCAGGGTTCGCCGTCGGGTGCGGTCACCCACACCTTGTCCTGCACGGCGTAGCAGCACGTCGTCGATTCCTCGGTGGCCACCTCGAGACCGGCACCGGAGAGGCGCCGCGTCGCATCCCCGACGGCGTCCGTGCTGCCGACCTCGATTCCGAGGTGGTTCATGGTTCCCGGCTCGCCACCGTTCTCGATGAGCACGAGCTTCAGCGGCGGATCCTCGACCGCGAAGTTGGCGTACCCGTCGCGGCGCTTGGCCGGTCCGGTGCCGAGCAGGCGCGAATAGAACTCGATGGCTGCGTCGAGGTCCGAGACGTTGAGGGCGAGTTGCACGCGGGACATGGTCTCACTGTAGACCCGGCGTCGGGGGAACGTCTCCGGGCGGGTCAGACCGGGGCATCGCAGGGGCGACGCTCCGCGGGTGCGGGAGGGAAGTGGTCCCACATGTCGGCGAGCAGGTCGTCGCGCACGGCCCGCCACGCGGGATCGTCCCAGAGGTTGACGCGTTGCAGCGGATCGTTGGCGTGGTCGTAGAGCTCGCCCTCGGTGCCGTCGTGGACCGTGCCGGGGAGCATCGCCGTGCACGTGAGTCCGTCCCGGTGGATCGTGCGCGCCCCCACGACCCTGCCGAACAACACGCTGTCCCATTCGGTGAGCACCCGCTCGAATCCCCTGTCGCGGGCGTCGTCATCGTCGACCGGGAGCGCCGGGGCCTCGGTGTAGTCGGGTCGGTCCAGCCCCGCGATGGAGGCGAAGGTGGCCGCGAGCGACACGTGCCCGACCGGCGCCGTCACCACGGCCGGAGCCACCCCGCGCGACGGCGCGGGGCGCCAGATCAACGGGAGACGCATGAGCGAATCGACGTGGTACGGACCCTTGAAGAGCAGACCGAAGTCGCCCTGCATCTCGCCGTGGTCGGTGGTGTACACGATGTCGAGGTCGTCGTTCCATCCCCGCCGGCCCAGGTGGGCCAGGACACGGCCGATCGCCTCGTCGATGAGTTCGTTCTTCACGTGGACCATCGCGTTGATCTCGCGCACCTGGTCCGCCGTGAGCGTGGCAGGCACCCATTTGGCGGGAGCCTCGAAGTTGGAGATGAACGAGCCGTTCCACCAGCCGAGCCAGTGGGCGGGCTTTCCGGACAGCACCCGTTCGCGCTCGGTCGGGTCGTCGATCCACCCGGCCGGCAGGTCGACCTGGCGCCAGTCCACGCGGTGTAGCTCGTCCGCCGGCGGGTCCCAG
>JAULXU010000165.1:0-3651 GCA_032118285.1 Ilumatobacteraceae bacterium | reverse complement strand
GGGCTACACCATCTGGGAGCGGTGCTTCTGGGTGGAGAACTCCGGCTGGGTGTGGGGGGTCGTCCTGTTCACCGTGTGGTGGGGCCCCGTCGTGTGGTACCTGCGCCGGGAGGACCGGCGCGATCGAACCTGGTCGAACCTGCCGGAGCGGTTCCGCCCATCCCTCGACAACAGAGCCTCCTCGACGTGGCTGGGGTTGGTGATGTTCACGTGGCTCGGGTTCTTCGGGTGGTTCCTCGGACTCATGCTGGGCGTCAAGGTCGTCGAACCGCTCCTGTTGCGCCTGCTCGGCTTCGAGTAGGCGGTCTCAGGAACCCGTCAGCCAGGCCGCAACGCCGATGACGATGCGGGGGTCCTTGCCCGGGTCGAGCCAGCGCCACGTCGCGTCCATCGCGCCCGACGCGAGCGAGATGCACCCGGCCGTGGGCACCGTGGCACCGTTTCGCCGGGAGTGGAGATGGACGAAGATGGCCGATCCGCGCCCCGGCACGATGGGCGACGTGTTGTACCCGGTGACCACCACGCGCCGGTACGGGCCGGCGGTGGCGATCCGCGCCAGGTTCTCGTTCGGGGAGCCGCATCGGCTCCGCGTCACGAGGCGGTTGTAGGAGGGGTCGGTCGCATCCGAGATCCAGCAGTGCCCGGCCGTGATCCTCGTGTAGCGCAGTCGCGTGGCGGGCGAGGCTTCGGTACCGAGAGCGCCGACGAGGGGATGAGAACCCGCCGGGGTCGACCCGTCGCCCTCCCGGCGCACGATGCGCGTGCCCGACCGGCCGAGCCTGGCGGTGTATCCCTCGCGGTTCAGACGCACCCAGGTGCCCCCGCGCAGTTCCCACCGGTCGACCCGGGCCGTCGTCGCCTTCCAGTAAGAGGGCACGACGATCAGCAGTTGGCGAGCGGTACCGATGAGCGCCGGCCTCAGACGCGACGGATGAAGAGGGGCAGCTGCTGCATCCGCCGGCGACGTCGCGGGCACCGAGACCGCGAGCGCCACGACGAGAAAGAGGGACAGGCGACGGACGACAGTCGTGCGCATCGCATCCCCCATGTGGTGCAGTCTATGAACGCCCCCGACGGACGAAGCGCGCAGGTCCGCGGTCTACGGTGTGGCCCATGAGAGTGCCGCTCACGATCCTCGACCACCTGCGCCGCGCCGAGATCGTCTACGGCGACCGCGTGGCGGTCATCGACGAACCCGACCAACCCGCCGCGTCCTGGGGCTCGCTCACCTACCGCGAGCTCGCCGCCCGGGCCCGGGCCCTGGCCGCCGGTCTCGATGCACTCGGCGTGCCCTCGGGTGCGCGGGTGGCGATGGTCAGCCAGAACTCGGCGCGACTCCTCGCGGCGTTCTTCGGGGTGAGCGGATGGGGACGCGTGCTCGTTCCCGTCAATTTCCGGCTCGCTGCCGAGGAAGTGTCCTACATCGTCGATCACTGCGGGGCCGACGTGCTGCTCGTGGATCCCGAACTGAACGAGGCTCTCGCCGGCGTGACGGCTCGGCATCGCTTCGTCATCGGCGCCGAGTCCGATGCCGTCCTGTTCCGTCACGGGACCGAGCCGGCCGCGTGGGAGGCGGACGAGGACGCGACGGCCACCATCAACTACACGAGCGGAACCACGGCCCGACCCAAGGGCGTGCAACTCACCCATCGCAACATGTGGCTCAACGCCGCCGTCTTCGGCTGGCAAGCGGGGGTCAACGATCGCGACGTCTACCTGCACACCCTCCCGCAGTTCCACGTCAACGGATGGGGCATGGTCTATGCCGTGACGGCCATGGGCGGCACGCACGTCATCCTGCGCAAGGTCGACGGCGCCGAGATCCTGCGACGTGTGGAGGGCCACGGCGTGACGTTTCTGTGCGGCGCCCCCGCCGTGGCCAACATGGTCCTCGATGCCGCCCGTGACGGGGGTCCGACGGGACGCGACCGGGTGCGCATGGTGGTGGCCGGGGCACCGCCGCCCACGACGACCATCGGGCGGATCGAGACGGAACTCGGATGGGAGTTCATCCAGATCTACGGCCTCACCGAGACCTCGCCGTTGCTCACCATGAACCGGTCGCGCGCCGAGTGGGACGGCCTCTCGTCCACCGAGCGGGCGGCGAAGTTGTCGGCGGCGGGGGCGCCCGCTCTCGGGGTGCAGGTGCGCATGAGCCCGGACGGCGAGGTGCTCGCCCGCGGAAATCACGTCATGGAGGGTTACTGGGAGCAGCCCGACGCCACCGCGGCTTCCATCGTGGACGGCTGGTTCCACACCGGGGACGGAGGCACGATGGACGCCGACGGTTACGTGACCATCTCGGACCGGCGAAAGGACGTCATCGTCTCGGGCGGCGAGAACGTGTCGTCCATCGAGGTCGAAGACGCGGTCTTCTCGCACCCCGAGGTGGCCGAGGTGGCTGTCATCGGAATCCCGGACGACAAGTGGGGCGAGACCGTGCTCGCGCTCGTCGTGCGCACGCCGGGTTCGTCGCTGACCGGCGAGGACGTCATCGCCCACGTGCGCACGAAACTGGCCGGCTACAAGTGCCCCAAGAAGGTCGAATTCCGCGATGCACTCGATCGCACGGCCACCGGGAAACTGCAGAAGTTCCGCCTGCGCGCGCCCTACTGGGAGGGATACGAGCGTGGCGTCAACTGACCTGCGGTCGGCTCAGCGGGCGTGGGTGACGCCGCCGTCCACCACGAGGGTCGAGCCCACGACGTAATCGCCGGCCCGAGAGGCGAGGTAGATGGCTGCTCCCGCCATGTCCTCCTCGGTGCCGATGCGTCCCGACGGGATGCCGGCAGAGATGGCGTGGGCGTGGTCGCGGGCGGCCTTGTTCATCTCGGAGGCGAAGGCGCCCGGCGCGATCGCAGAGACGACGATTCCCTCGCTGACGAGCCGCAGGGCCATGCGCTTGGTCATGTGGATGAGACCCGCCTTGGAGCCGGCGTAGGGGTAGGTCTCCAGCATGTTCGTCGACAGGCCGTCGATGGAGGCGATGTTGATGACCTTGGCGAGGTGTCCGTCGCGCACGCCCTTGCGCAGCAGGGGGGCGAGTTCCTTCGTGAGGAAGAACGGTGTCTTGAGGTTGAGGTCGACGACCTTGTCCCATCCGGACTCGGGGAACGTGTCGAAGGATTCGCCCCAGGCGGCACCGGCGTTGTTGACGAGGATGTCGAGGGCCTTCTCGCGGTCGGCCAGTGTGCGGGCGAGCGCCTGCATTCCGTCCATCGTCGAGACGTCGCCCGGCACGGAGATGCACTCGCCCCATTGGCTGAGTTCGGCGGCCGCGGCGTCGCACTGGGCGGCCTTGCGGGCGGTGATGTAGACGCGGGCACATCCGGCTTCGAGGAAGCCGCGGGTGATCATCGCACCGATGCCGCGGGATCCCCCCGTGACGAGGGCGACGCGACCGGAGAGCGAAAAGAGATCCTTCATGGTGGTCAGAGTAGACGGCGGAAGGTCAGGTTGATGCGGGCGGAGGAGACCCTGGCCGACCGGGCGATCCTGTGCTGCCATCTCGCTTGTGACATCCCCGACATCACGAGGAGCGAGCCGTGGGGGAGGAGCACCGAGACCCGCTCGCCGGAATCCCGGTGCCGCAGGTCGAATCGCCGCTCCGCCCCCAGGCTCACCGAGGCGATGACCGGCTCGGGGCCCAGC
>JAULXU010000164.1:1805-2756 GCA_032118285.1 Ilumatobacteraceae bacterium | reverse complement strand
GATTCCCCATGGCCGACGAGGTCGTCGTGTCCTGGCCCGACGCCGTCTTCGCCGATCGTGGCGCGCGTCTCGGGCCGCGCGATGCGGTGTGCATCCTCACCCACGACCCGAAGTTCGACGTGCCGGCGGTGCGCGGAGCGCTCGCCACCGGGGTCGGCTACATCGGCGTGATGGGATCGCGGGCCACGCACGAACGGCGACTGGCCCGTCTCGCCGAGGCGGGAATCGACGACCCCCGGGAACTCGCCCGTCTGCACTCCCCCATCGGCCTCGACCTCGGCGGGCGCACGCCCGAGGAGACCGCCGTCGCCATCGTCGGCGAGATCATCGCGGTGCGCACCGGGCGCTCTGCCGTCCCGCTGTCGCGCTCGGCGGGACCCATCCATTGATGCGCGCCTCGGCTGCCCCGTGAGGACAATGGGTGTCCTCCTCGCCGCCGGTGCGGGATCACGCTTCGGCGGCGACGTGCACAAGCTCGAGGCCATCATCGACGGTGTGCCCGTCGTGGCGCGCTCGTGCCGCGCGATGTGCACGGCGGGACTCGACGAGGTGCTCGTCGTACAGGGCGCAGTGGATCTGTGCCTCTTTCTGCCCGAGGTGCCCGTGCTCTTCAACCCCGACTGGGAGACCGGTCAGCGATCCTCCCTGCTCGTCGCGCTCGAGGAAGCCCGACGACGCGGCGTCGACGCCGTCGTCGTCGGCCTCGCCGACCAACCCTTCGTGCCCGCTTCTGCGTGGCGGGCGGTGGCCGATTGCCCGTCACCCGTGGCCGTGGCCGTCTATGGGGGACGGCGTGGCAACCCCGTGCGGCTCGCCGCGTCCACGTGGGCCCCGTTGGCCGCCGAGGAGGGGCCCGCGGACGAGGGCGCACGCTCGTTCATCGCCCACCATCCCGAACTGGTCGCGGAAGTAGCCTGCGAGGGCAATCCCGCCGACATCGACACTCCGGAG
>JAULXU010000164.1:0-1792 GCA_032118285.1 Ilumatobacteraceae bacterium | reverse complement strand
CCCAGCTCCAGGAGATCGAGGGTGACGTGTATCGCGGCGTGGTGAAGGTCAAGGTCGGACCCATCCAGGCCCAGTTCAAGGGTCAGGCCTCGTTCGTCGAACGCGACGACACCGCCCACCGAGTGGTCCTCAAGGGTGAGGGCCGCGACACGGGAGGCAAAGGAAACGCCTCCGCCCTCATCACCGCCACCCTCACCTCGGCCGGTGCGTCGGCCACTGAGGTGAAGGTGCACACCGACCTCTCCATCACGGGAAAGGTCGCCCAGTTCGGCCGGGGAGCCATGGCCGACATCAGCGACAAGCTCCTGGCCCAGTTCGTCGAGAATCTCGACGCCATGATCTCCGCGGGTGGCGCCGCCCCCGAGTCCCCCGCCGCACAGGAGGAGGCTCCCGTGGCGTCTCCCGACGGGACGACGTCGGCGACTCCCGAGGTGCGCCGCGTCGATGCGCCCGAGGCAGCCCCCATCGACCTTCTGGCCGCTGCCGGTGGCACTGTCGCGAAGCGCGTCGTCCCGGTGGCGGTGGTGGTCGCAGCCGTGATCCTCGCTCTCGTCGTCCTCCTCTGATCACAGGTCCGTCCGGTGTCGCGCACGGGTGAACAGCCGACGGATGCGGACCGGGAGCGGGTTGTCCGCCTGCTCGGTCGCGAGCCGCGCAGTGCCTACACGGTCGCGGTGCGCGGTGCCGACGGGGTGCCGGTCGTCCTGCGCAACCTTCCCATCATGGATGACGGCACCCCGATGCCGACGCTCTATTGGCTCATCGGCCCTGCGGAAGTCACCGCCGTGTCGGTGCTCGAGGCGTCCGGTGCCGTCGACGAGGCAGAAGCATCCATCGGGCTCGAGGCGATCGATGACATTCATCGCCGCTACGCCGCCGAACGCGACGCCCTCGTGCCCCCGGACCACGAGGGACCGGCCCCTTTCGGCGGCGTCGGCGGCACGAGGCGCGGCGTGAAGTGCCTGCACGCCCACTTCGCCTGGTGGCTCGCCGGCGGCGATGATGCGGTCGGCGCATGGACGGCGGCTCGTCTCGCCGAGGCGAACGCACGTGTGACGGTGCGGCCGTGAGCATCGTCGCCGTCATCGACATCGGATCGAACTCGACGAACCTCCTCGTCACGGGGGCGGACGGCGAGCCCCTGCGTTGGCGGGGATCGTCGACGCGACTCGGCGCCGGACTGGCCACCACCGGACGGCTCGGTGCCGAGGGCATCGCCCGCACGGTGGATGCCGTGACCGCTCACCTCGACATCGCCCGCGAGCTCGGGGCATCGCGCACCGTCGTCGTGGGCACCGCCGCCTGCCGGCGCGCGGCGAACACCGACGACCTGGTGACCGCTATCTCCGAGCGCACTGGTCACACGCTCGAGATCCTCTCCGAGAACGACGAGGCCCGTCTCGCCTTCGCCGGCGCCGTCGCCGGGCTCGGACCCGTCGAGGTGCCCACCCTCGTCGTGGACATAGGCGGGGGCAGCACCGAGTTGGCCGTCGGAGTCCGCGAGGCCGAGCTGGCCGTCAGCATTCCGTTCGGTGCCGTCACCTCCACCGAGAGCCACTTCACCTCCGACCCTCCCCGTCCGGAGGATCTCACGAACCTCATCGGCGAGGTGGGCGACGAGATCGACGACCTCGTCCGGGCCCATCCGTCCCTCGGAGCCGTCGGCCGCGTCATCGGCGTGGCGGGCACGATCGTGACCATGGCCAAGGTGGAAGTGGGAACGAACGATCCTTCGCCGCTCCACGGCATGCTCCTCACCCGCGACGCCGCCGAGGACGTGTTCCGCACCCTC
>JAULXU010000163.1:0-1900 GCA_032118285.1 Ilumatobacteraceae bacterium | reverse complement strand
CAGCCAGGTGGCCACCTGCAGGGTCTGGGGGAGCATCCGGTCGAACCACTTGCGGGTGTCGACGCCACGGAACGGATTGGAACCCATCAACAAAGTGTGACACGGCGGGGACGCGGAACGCAGTCTCTGTTCGGGCAGGCCTCCGGGGCGTGATACGAAATGGTCATGCCAGACGTGCTCACACTCCATGCAGCGGCCCAGCCCGACAAACCAGCGGTCATTGACGACCGGCCCGGCAGGGACCCTCTCATCGTGACGTTCCGGGAGTTGAACGACCGGGCGAACAGGCTCGCCAACGTCCTCTCGGGTGTCGGCGTCGCCGCACCGGACTCGAAGGTGGTGTGGTGC
The DNA here is from genome assembly GCA_032118285.1 of Ilumatobacteraceae bacterium. Taxonomy (GTDB): domain Bacteria; phylum Actinomycetota; class Acidimicrobiia; order Acidimicrobiales; family Ilumatobacteraceae; genus UBA2093. The sequence goes on along the minus strand of JAULXU010000163.1, from coordinate 1,552 downwards.
GGCCAGAACTCGGTGGGCATCGTCACCATGGTCAATGCGGCGAGAAAGCTGGGCGTCACGGCCGTGCCCCTGAACTACCGGTTGTCGGACGACGAGGCGGCATACGTCGTGGACCACTGTGACGCCACCGTGGTGTACGTGGACGCGGAGTTCGCCCCGATGTTCGCCCGTATCCGCGGCGACATACCGAAGGTCACTCACATCCTCGTCTTTGACGGCGATGCTCCGGCGGGGACGGACTCCGCTGACGCACTGATGGCAGCTGCCTCCCCGGATGAGCCGATGGTGGCCGAGGGCACCGAACCCGGTGCAACGATGATCTACACGAGCGGCACCACGGGCAAGCCGAAGGGCGCCTTTCGTTCCGGGTCCTCGAGCGACGAGGCGAAGGCCACCGGGGCGGCGCTTCTCGCCCACATCGGGTACTCGCCGGATGACGTGTACCTCACGACGGGTCCGCTGTACCACAGCGGACCTGGCGGGTTCATGAACACGGCACAGGCGATGGGGCAGACGGTCGTGGTGCAGCGGAAGTTCGACCCCGAGGACTGGCTGCGTCTCGTCAGCACGCACGGGGTGACCAGCACTTTCAGTGCCCCCACACCCATCCGGATGATCTGCAACCTGCCCGACGAGGTGAAAGCCCGGCACGATGTGTCCTCGATGCGGCGGATGATCGCGAACGCCGCCCCGTGGAGCTTCACCCTGAAGAAGATGTACCTCCGTGACTTCCCGGAGGAATCCCTCTTCGAGGTGTACGGGAGCACGGAACTCGGCGTGAACTGCGTGCTCCGGCCGGAGGACCAGTTGCGCAAGCCCGGGTCGTGCGGCAAGCCCGCACCCGGGGTGGAAATTCGGCTGTTCGACGACGATGGCAGGGAGGTGACAGGCACCGGGCCGGACTGCACGGGGGAGCTGTACGTGCGGAGCGCGTCTGTCTTCGCCGACTACTACAAGCAGCACGACAAGTTCCTGGCCGACAGGCGCGAGGGCTTCCAGACGGTGGGCGACATCGCGTACCGCGACGAGGAGGGTTACTACTACATCTGCGACCGCAAGAAGGACATGATCATCTCGGGCGGGATGAACATCTACCCGGCCGAGATCGAGGCGTGCCTGGAGAACCACGACGACATCTACGAAGCGGCCGTCTTCGGCATCCCCAGCGAGGAATGGGGGGAGACGGTCCACGCTGTTGTGGTCAGGCGCCCGGGTTCATCCGTCACGGAGAACGACGTGATCGACCACGCCCGGGCCAATCTCGCGAACTACAAGATCCCGCGTTCCGTGTCGTGGCTGGACGAGCTGCCGAAGACGGGCTCGGGGAAGATCCTCAAGCGCGAGTTGCGCGCACCGTACTGGGCGGGTCGGGACTCGAAGGTGTGACTCCGTCAAGCGCGTTGTCGCGCGGATGCGCGCAAATCACCTAGGTTGTGGGAGTGCGCAGCGGATTCGTCACTTTTGTCGGCAGGCCGAATGTCGGCAAGTCGTCGCTTGTGAACGCGATCTGCGGGCAGAAGGTGAGCATCATCTCGAACAAGCCCCAGACGAC